>JAUJMB010000101.1 GCA_030447045.1 Rubrobacteraceae bacterium
GGGGTCCGGATCGGGCTCCTGGCCCGCAACGAAGACGGGCTGGAGGGCGCCCGTAGGGAGGTCGAGGCGGCCGGCGGGAAGGCGCTGGTGCTGCCCACCGACGTGGCGGACGCCGGGGCGGTCGAGGACGCCGCGAAGAGGGTGGATGAGGAGCTCGGTCCCGTGGACGTGTGGATAAACAACGCCATGGCGTCGATCTTCGCCCCCCTCAAAGAGATCACGCCGGAAGAGTTCCGGCGGGCGACCGAGGTAACCTACCTGGGCAACGTCTACGGGACCATGGCCGCCTTGAGGAGGATGCTGCCGCGCGACAGGGGCACGATCGTGCAGGTCGGTTCGGCCCTATCCTACAGGGCCATCCCGCTGCAGGCGGCGTACTGCGGGGCCAAGCACGCCGAGAGGGGATTCACCGACTCGGTGCGAACGGAACTGATGCACGAGGGTTCCAACGTGCGCCTCACGATGGTTCAACTCCCCGCGCTCAACACCCCGCAGTTCGGGGTGAGCCGCAGCCGCATGCCCAATCACCCGCAACCGGTACCACCCATCTACCAGCCCGAGGTGGCCGCCGAGGCGATCTACTGGGCGGCGCACCACAACAGACGAGAGGTCTTCGTGGGCACTTCCTCGGTGCTGACCATACTCGGCAACAGGGTTGCCCCCTGGTTCGCCGACCGCTATCTGGCGCGCACCGGCTACGGCGGCCAGCAGACCGACGAACCCGCTGACCCCGACCGCCCGGACAACCTCTTCGAGCCTGTCGCCGGTGACCACGGGGCCCACGGGATCTTCGGCGACCAGGCGCACGCGAGGAGCCCGCAACTGTGGGCTACCAAGAACCGCGCGTGGCTGGCCCTCGCGGGGGCTGGCCTTGCCGGGGCCGTTGGCGCTGCCTTAATCAGACGTTAGGAGAGGACATTATGAAACCAGAAGAACTGAGCCGGCAGCTCCGGCAAGGGTCGGGTAGGTTCCTGGCCCGGAGACGAAAGATAGCCGGTCTGGCGCTCACCGCCGCGGGTTCGATGGGCTTGATCTCCCTCTACCAGATGGGCATCATCGAGCACTTGCCGGAACCCCCGCTACCCCGCTTCGACGCGGACAAGGTAGACGCCGCGGCCGAGGCCTACGCGAAGCTCTCGACGCCCGATGCCGTGATCGGCCTCGGGAATTACGCTGCTACCCTGGGGCTGGCCGCCATGGGGGGCCAGGATCGCGCAACCGAACGGCCCTGGATCCCGCTGGCGCTGGCCGCGAAGGTGGCGGTCGACGCCGTCCAGGCGGGAAAACTCAGCGTGGACCAGTGGACGAAGCACCGGGCGTTCTGCTTCTGGTGCCTGCTCGCCGCCGGCTCCACCTTCGCCACGGTGCCGCTCGTCGTCCCGGAGGCCCGCGCCGCCCTACGCCAACTCCTTGCATAGAGGACTTCGAGAGGAGATGTAGAATGCCCGAGACCTCGATAGGTGATTACGCTCTCTTATCTGACTGTCAGTCGGCCGCGCTGGTGAAGCGAGACGGCTCCGTGGAGTGGTACTGCCCGGCGCGGTTCGACGCACCCTCGGTGTTCGCGCGCCTGCTGGACACAGACGGCGGCCACTGGTCCATCCGGCCCGTCGGAGATTTCGAGGTCGAGCGCGCCTACCTGGACGACACTATGGTCCTGCAAACGATATTCCGTACCGCCCATGGCCGGGTAGCCCTAACCGACGCCCTGGCGCTGGAGGGTGGCGCGCGGGGACACGACATCGGTATGCGAGTCCCTCACGTCTTGCTACGAAGGGCCGAGGGGATCGAGGGCGAGATAGAGTTGGAATTGGAATTCTCTCCCCGCCTGGAGTACGGTCTCACCACGCCACTAATATCAAAGACGGATACCGGAATCTCGGCCCGCGGCGGTCCCATCGAGCTTCATTTGGTCACCGATCACCCCCTGGAGATTGATGGTTTCGAGGCTACTGCCCGGCTTACGTTGCGAGCCGGTGATGCACTGGACTTCGCGCTGGTCTACCGGCGCGCGTTCGGATACGAGAACGGCGTCATACCCGACCTGAAGGTCGAGGCGGAGCTGAAGAACACCAGCGAAGGGTGGAGGTCCTGGTCGGAGATGCACCGCGGTTACGAGGGGCCGTACGTGGATCAGGTCCGGCGCAGCGCCCTGGTGCTCCAGGCGCTGACCTACCAGCCGACGGGAGCCGTGACGGCCGCGGCGACCACCTCCCTGCCCGAGACGTGCGGGGCCGGCGACAACTGGGATTACCGCTACGCCTGGTTGCGGGACCTGAGCCTGACCCTGCGAGCGCTGTGGGTCGCGGCCTGCCCCGACGAGGCCCAGCGGTTCTTTCACTGGGTAGACCGCGCGGTCGGCGCGCATTCGACCGACGTCCAGCAGCAGGTGCAGATCATGTACGGCGTCGAGGGCGAACGGGACCTGACCGAGCACTCGCTGGAGCATCTGCGAGGCTTCCGGGACAGCCGCCCGGTGCGGGTAGGGAACGACGCCTGGTCCCAGAAGCAACTCGATGTTCTCGGGGAGGTCGTCGACGCGGCGCACCTGCTTAGGGACCAACTGGGCGAGGAGTTCGACGCTGCCACAGCGCGCCTCGTCTCAGGTTTCGCCGACAAAGCGGCGGAGAGCTGGCAAGAGTCGGACACCGGGATGTGGGAGGCCAGGGACGAGGAGCGGCCCTACCTCTCCTCCAAGGTGATGTGCTGGGTGGCGCTCGACCGCGCGATAGATCTCGCCCCACGCCTCGGCGAGCGCACAAACGTGGAGACCTGGAAGTCCGCCCGCCAGGAGATTCGGGAGGCCATCCTGGAGCGCGGGTGGAGCGAAGATGCCGGGGCCTACACGGGCGCTTTTGGTTCCGATCAGCTCGATGCTTCGGTCCTCCTGATGCCTCTCGTGGATTTCCTACCGGCCACCGATCCCCGCATGTGGGCGACCATCGAGACCATCGAGCGAGAACTGGCGGGAGACGGTCTCGTTCACCGCTGGGACGGGGACGAGAACGGGTTCCTCATCTGCACCTACTGGCTCGTGGAGTGCCTGGCCCGCGCCGGGGAGGTCGAGCGGGCCGTCGAACTGTTCGAACGGACTACCTCTTACGCCAACGATCTCGGTCTGCTCGCCGAAGAGGCCGACGCGGCGACGGGAGAACAGTGGGGCAACTTCCCCCAGGCCTTCTCGCACGTAGGGCTGATCAACGCCGCCTACAGCCTCGACCGGGCACCCGACGGCCGCACCTGGTGAATGAGAAATCTTGACCGGCGCCGCGGGGACGGGCATTACCTCCGGTTTTACGGCCGTCCCCGGAGAAAGGTACCTGGCCCTCAGGCCGAACACTCCGGCAAGCTTCGGACTCGTGCAAAATGGGCGCCGTTGGACGTTCCGTAGCATCCGGTAGGAGAGGGTACATGGCGAGAGGAGATCATAGATGAAAGCGGTGGCGGTCTTCCCCGGTAAAGCCGACAGCATCCACCTCGCGGATCTGCCGGAGCCGGGCGTGGGCGACGTGCCCGACGGGCGGGGCGTGCTCGTCGAGGTGCTGCGCGTAGGCGTCGACGGGACGGACAAGGAGATCAACGACGCCGAGTACGGGGCGGCGCCCGAGGGCTACGACTTCCTGGTCACGGGCCACGAGTCCTTCGGGCGTGTGCTCGAGGTCGGGGCGAACGTCCGGGATCTCGAACCCGGGAACTACGTGGTGGCGACGGTGCGCCGTCCCGGAAACAGCGTCTACGACCGGATCGGCCTCTCCGACATGACCACCGACGAGACGTACCGCGAGCGCGGCATCAGCCTGTTGCACGGCTACCTGACCGAGCGCTACGTGGACGACGCCGAGTTTATCGTCGGGGTGCCGGCCGCCTTGAGGGAGGTCGGCGTGCTGCTGGAGCCGATGAGCATCGTGGAGAAGGGGATCGAGCAGGCTTACGAGATCCAACGCCGCCTCAAAGTCTGGAGACCGGCACGAGCCGCGGTTGTCGGCGCCGGGACTTTGGGGCTCCTGGCAACGCTGGTGCTGAGGCTGCGGGGGCTCGACGTCACGACGCTGGCCCGCACCGAACCGCCGACGCTCAACAGCGAGTTGGTGGAAGCTTTAGGTGCGCGCTACCTGAGCACGCGCGAGGTGCCGCTGGTGGAGGCCGCGGAGAGGCACGGACCTTTCGACGTCGTATTCGAGGCGACGGGGGCGAGCGTCGTCGCGTTCGAGGCCATGGAGGCGCTGGGCAAGAACGGGGTTCTGGTGCTGACGGGTATCAGCGGCGGGGACCGGAAGATCGAGGTCCCCGGAGATCGCATCCTGCTCGGCTTCGTGCTTGGCAACAAGGTGGCGGTCGGCTCGGTGAACGCCAACCGCTCCTACTTCGAGGGCGGGGTGCGGGACATGGCGCTGGCGGAGGCGCGATACCCCGGCTGGTTGGGACGCCTGCTGACGCATCCCGTACGGGGCTTGGAGGGCTACGCGGAGATGATCCGGCTCCTCACAGAAGAGAAGAGCGCCATCAAGGTGTTTGTCGAGGTTGCGAGAGACGCCGGGAACGGCGAAGGATAGTCTGCGGCCGTGGAAGAGCTCTTGATCTCGGCGGTCGGGTACATGCGGTTGGTGGTAGAGGCCATCGGCGCGGCGGTCATAGGGATCGGGGCGGTCTCTACCGTATTCTTGTTCGCGAGGTCCTTTCTTGCTCCCGGCGAGTACGCCACCTCGGACATCCGGCTGCACCTCGGGCGTTTCCTGGTACTGGGGCTCGAGTTCCAGCTCGCCGCCGACGTCCTGGCCACGGCCATCGCCCCGACGTGGGAGGCGGTCCGGTTGCTGGCGGCCATCGTCGTGATCCGGACGGTGCTCAACTACTTTCTCTCGAAGGAACTCGAACGTGGGCAGGCACCGCCCCGCCTCGGGCGCGACGACTCAAGCGCCTAGGGTCTCACGGAAGTCTATGGACGTGTACTATACCGGGCTCGAGATCCTCCGTATGTCCCTGCTAATGATCGGAAGCGTGGTGATCCTCCTCGGCGTCGCGCGAGGCGCCCTCGAAGCGCTCCGCGAGCGCTCCGGTCGTCCTGTCGCCCGGCACGTGGCGGCTCACACGGAGCTGGGCCTGGAGTTCTTCGTCGGGTCTACCGTCCTGAACCTGGTCCTCAATCCCACCTGGGCGGCGGTCCAGACCACGGCCGTGATCATCGTGGTGCGCAAGCTCGTAACGTTGTCCCTCGACCGCCTCGCGCGGGCGGCGCGAACACAATAACCGCGGTCCTCGGCTCTGGGCGTCACTCGTAGTGAGTCACGGGACACCAAAGCAACGGCGTAAGGGTCACCAACCGGCATCCTCCGCGCGGCCGGAGACGTATCGGAGCCCGTGAAAGGCTTCAGTCGACCTCGCTGCCGTTCCTCGTCGCCGCCGCGGACATTGGCATGGAGCTGGGGGAGCTGCGCCGCGCGACCGGCGTCGCCCTGGTACTGGCCGTCCTGCCGCCGGAAACCGGGACGCTGGTCAGGTCTGCGGGCGCGGATCGGGGTCATCTTAATACTACAGTTGTAGATAGCCCCACTGTTTTATGGGTTTAGCAGCGCAATACGCTCCTGCTGAATTCGGAGATGATGCTTCGGACTATTTGGCTATGCTTCGCACAATACACTCCGACAGCCACCTCGAACTACAACTGTAGTACTAAGTGCGAAAATGGCAGCTGTCGAGCTCGGTAGCGAGTGAAGAGAAGGCCAAGATGACCCAACAACCCAACGCTGAATCCTCCCGATCCGCCGAACCGGGTCCCCCAGGATCATCCGACCCTTACGTTCGCCGCTCGCTATCCTTTGGCGTGCCTGTACCAACGACGAGCGATCTCGTTCTTCGTGATCTCACCCGGATCCCTGATGCACGCCGT
>JAUJMB010000102.1 GCA_030447045.1 Rubrobacteraceae bacterium
ACCTCATGGAGGGCTACGTGCGCGAGGTCCAGACCCGCCACGGCTACGACCACGTCTGGACGGGCCACCTCGTAAACGAGTCCCTCTACGAGAAGAGCGGCCACCTCGAGCACTACATAGACTCCATGTTCCCCCCGATGGTCGACGGCGAGACGCGCTACCGCCTCAAGCCCATGAACTGCCCGAGCCACATGACGCTCTTCAACTCCCGCGCTCACTCCTACAGGGACCTGCCCCTGCGCTACGCAGAGTTCGCCACGCTCTACCGCTACGAGAAGAGCGGCGAGCTCAACGGCCTCACGCGCGTACGGAGCCTCACCCAGGACGACGCCCACGTCTTCTGCACCGAGGACCAGGTCCAGGAGGAGTTCGCCCGCGCCCTGGAGATAGTGCGCGAGGTCCTCGACACGTACGGCTTCAACGATTACCGGGTCCAACTCTCCATGCGCGACCCCGACGACAGCAAGTACATAGCCGACGAGCAGAAGTGGGCCAGGGCCGAGGGGGAGCTGCGTGACGCGCTTGAGGCCGCCGGCATCGACTACGACGAGGAGGCCGGCGAGGCCGCCTTCTACGGCCCGAAGGCGGACTTTATGGCGAAGGACGTGCTCGGGCGCGAGTGGCAGCTCTCGACCATCCAGGTGGACTTCTTGCAGCCCTTGCGCCTCGGGTGCGAGTACGTTGGGGAGGACGGAAAGGAGCACACGCCCGTCCTGCTGCACCGGGCGGTGACCGGCTCCACGGAGCGGTTCCTCGGCGTGCTAATAGAGCACTACGCCGGGGCGTTTCCGGTCTGGCTCTCGCCCGTGCAGGCGGTCGTTATACCCGTGGCCGACAGGCACAACGGGTACGCGCGGGAGGTCGCGGCGCAACTCGGAGAGGCCGGCATACGGGTCGAGGTCGATGACGCGCAGAACAGCATGCAGAAGAAGATCCGGGAGAACGCGAAGCAGAAGATACCGTACCTCCTCATCGTCGGGGACAACGAGGCCGAGGCCGGGACGGTCAACGTGCGCCGCCGGGGCGAGAAGCGGCAGGAGGAGCTGGGGGTCGGGGAGTTCGTGGAGGGGGTGCTCCATCTGGTGCGTTCGCGAGGATAGTTTCATATAGACAAGGGAGGCGGCCGCGGAGTATACTCCGTGGGGTAGTTGGGGTTTCCGTTTCGTCTCAAACACGAGCAGATCGTCCGTAGGGACAGACGCACGGCCCCGAAAAATAGGTTTTGAGAGGAGTGATGCACAGTAGCGACTGAAGAAGAGCCGCGAATAAACGGCCAGATCCGGGCGCGGAGCGTCCGTTTGATCTCGGCCGACGGCGAGCAGTTGGGCATCAAGCACATCAAAGAGGCGATCGACCTCGGGGAGAGGGCCGACCTCGACCTCGTGGAGGTCGCACCGAACGCGGACCCGCCGGTGGTCCGGATGATGGACTACGGCAAGTTCAAGTACCAGAAGGAGCAGGCCCGCAAGGCCGCCCGCAAGAAGCAGGTCAACGTCAACGTGCGGGAGATAAAGCTCCGCCCGAAGATCGGGGACCACGACTTCAACACCAAGCGCGGCCACGTCGAGCGCTTCCTGCGTGGCGGCGACAAGGTCAAGGTCACCATCATGTTCCGCGGGCGCGAGGTCCAGCACCCCGAGCTCGGCGAGCGTCTCCTCAGGCGCCTGGCGGCCGACCTCGACGAGCTGGGCCGCATCGAGAGCCAGCCCAACCTGGACGGGCGAAACATGATCATGGTCATGGCCCCCAAGAAGGTCGCCAAGGAAGAGGCCGACGCGGAGGCCGAAGAGGCCCCCCCGGAGCCGGAGCGGCGCACGACGGGCAGCCGACGCGAGAGGGCGGCTCGCAGCTAAAGCAACTGTTTGATACACTCTCGCCGCTTGCAGAGGCGAAACGGCTTCGACTCCCGTGCCGCGAGCCTCTCTAGAAGCACGTCTAAACGAAACGTGGAGGAAAAATGCCGAAGATGAAGACCCACAAGGGCGCCGCCGGGCGCTTTCAGGTCGGCAAGAAGGGCCGCATCAAGCGGCGCCGGGCCGGCCACAACCACATCCTGGAGAAGAAGAGCAGGAAGCGCAAGCGGCGGCTCAACACCGAGACACTCGTGCACGGCGTGGACGAGAAGAAGATCAAGCGCCTGCTGGGGGTGAGGTAGATGGCACGCACCGCCAGGAGCCTCCACGCCCGCAAGAAGCGCCGGAAGGTGCTGGAGCAGGCCAAGGGCTACAGGGGGACCAAGCACTCCTCGTACAAGCGGGCCAAGGAGCAGGTCTGGAAGAGCGGCGTCTACGCCTACCAGGGCCGCAAGCAGCGCAAGCGCGACTTCCGCTCGCTCTGGATCCAGCGCATCAACGCCGGCGCCCGCGAGCACGGGATGTCCTACTCGCAGCTCGTCCACGGCCTGCGCCTCGCCGAGATCGACCTCGACCGCAAGATCCTGGCCGACCTCGCCGCCACCGAGCCCGAGGTATTCGCCGGCCTCGTCGCCCAGGCCAGGAACGCCCTGGACGGCAACCCCGTAGAGTCCCGCGTAAAGGTCGAGCGCGCACCGGAGCCGGCCCCCGAGCCCAAGCCGCAGGCAGGCCGGAAGCCGGCCGCTGAGGCCGTGGCAGAGCAGCCCGCCACCGAAACCGAGGCCGCGCCGGCACCGGAGGCCACCGAGGAGCAGTCCGAGGTCGAGGCCACGGAGGCCGCCGAGCGCAGGGCCGAGGAGCTTGACGTCGACATCGGGTCCATAGAAGAGGGCTCCGGCGTCGAGGGCCGCGTCCTCGTGGAGGATGTGGAGGAGGCCGCCGAGGAGGAGGGCAAGGTCCACGCGACCGACGCCGCCGAGCGCAAGGCCGAGGAACTCGACGTGGACCTCTCCGCCGTCGAGGGGACCGGGCAGGAGGGCCGGATCACCGTCGGCGACGTGGAGGAGGCCGCCAAGGACGGGGAAGACGGCTAGCACCTGGCACGAGGTCTCGTCCAAACGGGCGGCCAGGCTGGACACCAAGAAGCACCGGGAGGCCGAGCGTCTCTTCCTGGCGGAAGGACGGGGGCTCGTCAGGGAGGCCACGGTGCCCCCGGTGCGGCTCTTCGAGACGGAGGAAGAGGTTCGACGCGTCTCGACGCTCAAGACCCCGACGGGCCCCGTCGGGGTCTTCCCGTTTCTCGACGTCTCAGGCGAGGACCTGCTCCCGTCTCAGGAGCGCATCGTTTTTCTGCACGGCGTCCAGGACCCCGGCAACGTCGGCACGATTATCCGCAGCGCCCACGCCTTCGGGGCCGGGGTGGCGCTCTCGAAGGGCTGCGCCGACCTCTACAACCCAAAGACCGTCAGGGCCACGATGGGCTCCATCTTCCACGCCCCCGTCGCCAGGGAACTGGAGACGGTCGGGTTCGTCAGGAGGGCCGGAGAGGCCGGTTTCACGACGGCGGCGGCCGTTCCCGAGGGGGGAGAGTGGCCGTCTTCGGTGTTCGGGGGGAAGGTCGTCGTGGTGGTCGGGGCGGAGGGTTCCGGGTTGCCGCCGGAGGTCGTCGAAGGGTGCGACGCGCGGGTCAGCGTACCGTCGCGGGCGGCCTCGCTCAACGCCGCGGTGGCGGCCTCGATCCTGCTCTACGAGGCGCATATGCGTGTGCTAGGATAAGCGGCCATTATGGCGGTCAACGGGCGCATAGAAGAGCTAAAGGACGCGGCGCTGTCGGCCGTCAGGAGGGCCGAGACCACGGCGGCCCTGGAGGAGGCCCGCGTCCGGTACCTCGGCCGGTCGGCCGAGCTCACGGAGATCAAGAAGAGCATAGGCGCGCTCTCCCCGGATGAGCGCAGGGAGGTCGGCCGGTCGGCGAACCTCGCCTCGCGCGAGATCGAGGGCGCGCTCGAGGCCAGGACCGAAGAACTCTCGGCCGCCGAGCGCGAGGCGCGCCTCCGGGCCGAGGCCGTAGACGTTACGCTGCCGGGCGTGCCGCATCCGCGGGGGAACCTGCACCCTTCGCAGCGGATCATCGACGAGGTGGTGGACTTCTTCGTCGGCCTGGGCTACGGCGTCGCCGAGGGCCCCGAGGCCGAGACCGACTACTACAACTTCACGGCGCTTGGAATACCGCCCGGACACCCGGCCCGCACCATGCAGGACACGTTCTTTCTCGACGACGGGCTCGTGCTGAGGACGCACACCTCGCCGGTGCAGGTGAGGACGATGCTCTCGCAGCCGCCGCCCGTCTACGTGGTCTGCCCTGGCCGGACGTACCGGCGCGACTCGGACCCGACGCACACGCCCATGTTCCACCAGATCGAGGGCCTGGCCGTGGACCGCGGGCTCACGCTCGGTCATCTGAAGGGCACGCTCGCCGCGATGGCCCGGCACGTCTTCGGCGAGGACGTGGCGGTCAGGCTGAGGCCGAGCTACTTCCAATTCACCGAGCCGAGCGTCGAGCTCGACGTGAGTTGCTTCCGCTGCGGCGGGAGCGACCCGAACTGCAAGATCTGCAAGGGCGCGGGTTGGCTGGAGATGCTCGGCGCGGGCATGGTCGACCCCGGCGTGCTCGAGGAGGCCGGCGTGGACCCCGAGGAGTACACGGGCTTCGCGTTCGGGATGGGGCCGGACCGCATGGCGATGGCCAAGTACGGCATCCCGGACCTCCGGCTCTTCTTCGAGGGCGACCTCCGCTTTCTGCGTCAGTTTTAGTTTGTAGAAGGGAAATCCTTTGCGCGTTCCTTTGAGCTGGCTCCGCGAGTACGTGGACTTCGACCTCGGCGTCGAGAGGCTCGTCGAGCTCTTTACCCTTCACAGCCAGGAGATCGACGGCGTCTACCGCCTCGGCGTTACGGACGGCGAGGTCGTGGTGGGCGAGGTCGTCGAGTTCGGGCCGCACCCGAACGCCGACAGGCTCTCCGTGGCGAAGGTGGATCTTGGCGGCCGGGAGGTCCAGATCGTGGCCGGCGCCCCAAACCCGTTCCCGGGCGCCCGCGTCCCGGTCGTCCTCCCCGGCAGCGTCATGGCGGACGGCACGAAGCTCAAGAAGGCGAAGCTCAGGGGGCTGGAGTCCTACGGCATGATGATGAGCGAGCGCGAACTCGGCATCTCCGCCGACCACGACGGCATCCTGCTCCTGGACGAGGGGCACGAGGTGGGAAGGCCGGTAGCCGACTACTTCCCGGTCGGGGAGAACGTCATAGACATAGACGTGACCCCGAACCGGCCCGACCTGTGGGGCATGATCGGGGTGGCCCGCGAGCTCGCCGCCATCCTCCAGACCGAGTTCCAGGTTCCCGACATCTCCTTCGAGACCGGAGGCGAGGCGACCGAAGCGTACGGCCTCCGCGTCGAGGCCGAAGGTCTGTGCCCCAGGTACGACCTGCGCCGGGTCTCGGGTCTTGCGCCTGGGCGGGCGGCTCCCCTGTGGATGCGCCGCCGCATCCACGCCGCCGGCATGCGTCCCATCAACGCCGTCGTCGACGCGACCAACTACGTGATGCTGGAGACCGGGCAGCCGATCCACGCCTTCGATGCGGCGAAGGTCCGCGAGGGAATAGTGGTCCGGAGAGGCAGAGAGGACGAGAAGATCACGCTCCTCGACGGCTCGACGCGCACCCTGGACGGGGAGATGCTCGTTATAGCGGACGAAGAGCGGGGCCTCGTCATAGCCGGCGTGATGGGCGCCGAGGACGCGGAGGTAGGCGCGGAGACGACGGACGCCCTGATCGAGGTCGCCACCTTCGCCGGGGACAACATCCTCCGCACCTCCCAGCGGCTCGGCCTGCGCACCGACGCCTCAGGCCGCTTCGAGCGCGGCCTCGACCCGAACATGGTCGACCTCGC
>JAUJMB010000103.1 GCA_030447045.1 Rubrobacteraceae bacterium
GCCACGTTCGTCGAGGGGCAGGTGTGGCCCTACAGGGTCGAGTTCGTGGACGGCGGCTTCGAGCCAGGCGTGCTCAACGCCCACCACGGCCCTCTCCTGAACGTCGCGGGGGCCATCGGCGAGGTGCGCGGCCCCGGAGAGCGGCCCGCCTACAGGGACCTCAAGTACTTCTACGGCTCCTACGCTATCAGCCCGCGCCTCGCCCGCCCCACCCGGCTCCAGTTCTGGGCCGAGGAGGGGGGAGGGGGCACGGTGGTAACCCTGCGTCTCGACGCCCTCGTGCGCCGGCGCTTTGTGCGGGTCTGGGACCTCGGCCAGAGGGCCTTCTGGTCCAGGTTCCCGCGCTGGATGGATTCGGCGCTGTAGCGGCCCGCGCAGCGGCGCGGAGCGGGCCACGCTGGCAGGCATCGGCCGTCAGCTTTCGGCTATGGGTTGTCTCGACGGCGCCCGATGATGTCCGTACGGGGTCTCGGGGAGGGTCGTCTGCCGGCCTGCGTACCGCCGCGAGAAGAGGAGCTGACCGCCCATACCTGACGGCTAACAGCCGATGGCTCCCCTACGCCCCCTTTCCGAGGGCCAGGGCGAAGAGGTTCTGGGGGTCGGTGTAGAGGTCCAGTAGCTTTAGGCCGGCCTCTTCAAAGGTTTGGGCGGCGGAATCGCGGGTGAACTTCGCGCTGATCTCCGTGCGAACGCCCTCGCCCCTCTCGAAGCGGGCTTCGAGGTGCGGGGGGCGCGTCGCCTGCTCGGCTTCCGAGTGGAGCCACATCTCGATGCGTTCTTCGGCGGCGTTGTAGACGGCGCGGTGGGAGAAGAGGTCGGGGTCGAGGCCGGCGCCGAGGCGGCGGTTGATGACCCGGATCATGTTCCTGTTGAACCGGGCGGTCACGCCGGCGGCGTCGTTGTAGGCGGCCTCGAGGGTCCGCGCGTCCTTGACGAGGTCCAGCCCGATCAGGGCGTGGTCCCCCTCGCGCAGCCCGGCGCGTAAAGACCCGAGGAACCCCCGGCGCTTCTTTGGGGTGAAGTTGCCGATGGTGCCGCCGAGAAAGGCGACGAGCCGACCGCGGTCCGACGGGCGCCCGAGCAGGCGCCCCAGAGAGCGTTCGAAGTCCCCGATAAAGCCCAGGATCTCGAGGGTCGGGTACTCGGAGACGAGCCGCTCGCCGCTCTCCCTTAGCGCGCTCTCGCTCACGTCCAGCGGGACGTAGCGCGGCGGTACGCCGTCCGCGGCTAGCATGGCGTCGATCAGGGCGCGGGTCTTGCTCGCCGACCCGGAGCCGAGCTCGACAAGCTCCCGGCAGCCCGTCCGGGCGACGATCTCGTCCGAGCGGTCGGTGAGGATCGAGAGCTCCGCGCCCGTCTGGTAGTACTCGGGCTGGGCCGTGATCTCCTCGAAGAGCCGCGACCCTTCCGCGTCGTAGAAGTACTTGGGCCACGGGGAGAGGTCTTTCGGGAGAGCCGCAAGGCCCGCCCGCACGTCGCGCGCCATCTGCCCGGCGTCCTCCCCGGCCTCGTCGAGCACGACCACTTCCACGGTTCCTTCTCGGGCCACGGGCTCCCCCTCCGTCGGTCTCTCAGGTCTGTAGCGGCCGGACGCTGGCCCCGCGTTCTCCATCCACGGTAAGCAGGCTGCGATCCGGCACCTCCCGCCAGCCGGCGTCCCTGTCGAGCCGCTCGGAGGCCACGACGACCCCCCCGGGGAAACGGTCCCCGCCTTCCAGCAGGTACAGCGAGTTGCCCGGGCCCTCGGAGGAGTGGCGGACAAAGGCCACCGCCCGCCCGTCCGTCAGGGCGAGGTTGAGGGTGGCGCGCCTCCCGAGGTCCGCGCACACCCGCGAGACGCGCCGCACGGTCGCCTCCAGGGCCTCCCCGAGGTCTGCGCCCTCCCCCAGCCGGTCCAGGGCTACGGCGAAGACCGTCTCGGAGTCCGTCACCCCGAGCAGGCCCGCGTAGGACCCGTCACCCAGGGAGGCTCGTAGGCGTCGCATGGGGCCTTGCCGGAAGCCCTCGATCGCGCCGTTGTGCATAAAGGTGAAGCGCCCCGAGGCGAACGGCGGCACCCCGCTCTCCTCCGCCGGCAGCCCCGGCGTGGCGCTGCGTACGGCGGCGAACACGGCAGAAGACCGGATCTTGGCGGCCATCCCCGCGAAGCTCCTGTCGGCCCAAAGCGGCGACACCGAGCGGTACACCGCCGGCTCCTCCCCGCTCCACGGCGCGTACCACCCGACCCCGAACCCGTCCGCGTTTACCACCCCGCTCATCATCTCTTTGGGCGCGTAGCTCTGCACCAGCAGCGAATGCTCCGGCTCCAGCACCAGCGAAGAGAGCGTGGTTTCGGGTCCGCCAAGATAGGCGACGAGGCGGCACATCTAGGCCTCAGGTTTCAGGTTGCGGGCTTCAGGTCCACGGCCGTTCGTGTCGAGGGCAGGGTGCCGACGCGACCCCCGGAGGACTGTTTTAGCCTCTACCTGACGCCTGAGGCCTGAGGCCTGAAACCTACCGGGCACAGCGGAACCCTACAAAGAGCTGGCGCCTGATGGGGAAGTCCCAGTTCCTGAAGGTGTTGCGGACGGCGCCGGGCCGGGTAGCCCACGAGCCGCCGCGCAGGACCTTGTAACCGTCGTCGAAGAAGATCTCAGAGTACTCCCTGTAGGGGAAGCTCCTGAAGCCGGGGTACGCGGAGAACTCGCTCGCGGTCCACTCCCAGACGTCGCCCAGCATGCCCAGGGCGCCGCAGGGGCTGGCGCCTTCCGGGTAGGCGCCGACGGGGGCGGGGCGGAGGGCGAGGTGGTCGAGGTTTGCCCTGCTCGGGGTCCAGGGCTCGTGGCCCCACGGGAAAGGCCTCCCGGTTCCCGTATCGGGGTCCCAGGAGGCCGCTTTCTCCCACTCCGCCTCCGTCGGGAGGCGCTTGCCCGCCCACCGGGCGTACGCGTCGGCCTCGAACCAGGAGACGTGAACGACCGGGGCGTCCATCCGCAGCGGCTCGTCGAAGCCGAAGCACACCGTCCACCAGGAGTGGGGCTCCGGCTGGTACCAGTGCTTGGGCGCCGTGATGCCCTCCGCCTGGATCCAGGCCCACCCTTTGGGGTCCCAGTGCTCGGCGTTGCCGTAGCCGCCGTCTTCCACGAACTTCAAATAGGCGCGGTTGGTCACCGGGGTCTTGTCCAGGTAGAACCCCGGAACGTCCACCTCGTGGGCGCCGCGCTCGTTGTCCAGTGCCCACGTCCGGTCTTCGGTGCCCATGACGAATGGGCCACCGGGGACGTGGACCATCTCGCCCTCGGCCGCCGGGTCGCCCGTGGGGAGTTCCGGCAGCTCGTGCGGCCTGTAGCGGCCCTTCGCCAGCTGGAGGGTCTGGAGCATGGTCTCGTTGTGCTGGTACTCGTGCTGCAGGATCATGTGGTAGACGAAGCCGTCTTTGAGGAGCGGGTCGCCGCCTTCCAGGTCCGCCCCTTCGAGCGCTTCGAGGGCGGCCTCACGGACGGCGTCGAGGTACCGGCCGGCGTCGGCGCGGTCGAGAAGGTTCAGGGAGGGACGCTCGTCGCGCGGGTGAAGCGAGGCGTCGTACATGTCGTAGAGGGGCCTCTCCGAGAGGCCCCTGCCGAAGGCCCTCTCCAGCAGCCACAGCTCCTCGTAGTTGCCGATGTGGCCGTAGTCCCAGATCAGGGGGCTCATGATCGGGTCGTGCTGGACGGCCAAATCCTCATCTGAGACGCTCCTGAGCAGGTGCCTGGTCCGTTCTCTTGCCTCCTCTAGCTGCCGGGCGAGCGCTTCCCTGGTCGTTGCGCGCATGGTATCCATGCCGAAGATGGTAGTCGCCCGCCCGCGCCCCCGCAACGGCCGAGGTGGGAGGTTCCTGGTTGGGTGCGCGGGACCCTGACCCGCGCACCCGCCCTACAAGGGGGGCCCCTGATGGAGGCGACCTCAGAGCCTTAAAGCCTCGGGCGGTGCGATGCTCCCCCGAACCGCTCTAGGCCTCCGAGGCTCTCAGCACGACTTTGCCGCGACCGTGGCCGGAGTCCAGGCGCTCGTGGGCCTCGCCGACCCGGTTCAGGTCGAGGACCTCGTCCACCAGCGGCCTGATCTGACCGCGCTCGAGCAAGGGCGACATCTCGTCGAGGCGCGCCCGCTCGCGCAGGAGCAGGACGCCGTGCAGCGTCTGGTTTCTGACGTAGAGCGGCGTCAGGTCGCCTTGGGCGCCGAGGATCGTCGCCAGCCGCCCGAAGGGTCTCGTCGCCGGGATGCTCTCCACGACGGTCGCGCCGCCCACGCAGTCGAAGACCGCGTCCACCCCGGCCCCGCCCGTCTCTTCCAGGGCGACGTCGGCGACGCTGGCCCGGGTGTAGTCCACGGCGACGTCGGCGCCGAGTTGCCTCAGGATCTCCTGGTTGTCCGGGCCGGCGGTGGCGATGACGTGGGCGCCGGCGGAGCGTGCGATCTGGATGGCGAACGAGCCCACGCCCCCGGCCCCGCCGTGGATGAGCACCGTCTCCCCGACCCTCACCCCCAGCCTCCTCACGAGCACCTCGTAGGCGGTCCCGCCGGCGAGCGGCACGGCCGCCGCCTCTTCGTGGGAGAGTGAAGCCGGCTTCTTCGCCACTATATCGGCGCGGACGAGGTTGTACTCGGCGTAGCCGCCGTTGGAGCCGGGGCCGAAGATCTCCGGCGTGTAGTAGACCTCGTCCCCTGGTGCTAGGTCCGCCACCCCGGCCCCGACCTCCTCGACGAACCCGGAGACGTCCGAGCCGAGCACCACCGGCGGCACCAGCCCCGCGAAGGAACCATCCGCCCTGAGCTTGGCGTCCACGGGGTTCGTCCCCGCGGCGACGACCCTGACCAGTACCTCTCCCGGGCCGGGTTCCGGCCTCTCCACGTCCCTCTCCTCGAAAAGCTCGGGCCCGCCGAACCGCGGCATCACCATGGCTCGCATAAGACATCCTCTCGTAGACAAAACCCCCGCCCCTAGTTGCCCGACCGATACCAGGGGCAAACGATCCGCCCGGCGCGGATGCCCCGTCGCCCCGCGGACCTCGAAACCTGAAGCCTGAAACCCATAAATTTGCTTTAGAATGTCGGGGAAGGGTGGCGAGAAGGAGGCGCGCATGGCCAAGAAGGACAAACAGGGTGCGGCCGGTGACCTGGCCGGGGCGTTTGGCGAGTCGTACAGGACGGTCGTGCAGAGCGCCGTGGACGCCCAGCAGCGCAACATCGGGCTCGCCCAGGACTGGGTCGAGAGCCTCACCGGGCTACTGGAGAGCCAGGCCGAGACGAACCGGGCGCTGACCCGGGCGATGGAGTCGTACGTCAAGGTGGTGGACGAGTCCCTGGAGGCCCAGGCCCGCACCAACAGGGCCCTGGCCGAGAGCATGGAGTCTTACAAGGAAGTCGTCGAGAAGGTCTCCAACCTCCAGGAGAGGAACGAGGAGCTCACCAAGGGCTTCTTCGAGAAGGTGACCGGCGAGCTCCAGAGCCAGGTCGAGAGCAGCCAGGCCATCGCCCAGGGCATGGTCGAGGGCTCCCAGCAGCAGATGGAGGCCTTCCAGAGGATGCTCACCGAGGCGACGGAGAGCTACACAAACCTCATGAACGCCCCGTTCGCCCTCTACCAGAAGAACCTCGAGGCGTTCCGCCAGGGCAACAAGTAGCCCAGGGGCGCTCGTTCGGCGGGGGAGTACCCCGTACCAGTAAAGGAGGCGCAGTGCAGGCATCCCAGAAGAGCCACGAAGTGCGGAACCTGATCGGGGGTTCCTGGGTGGACGGCAACGGC
>JAUJMB010000104.1:0-2516 GCA_030447045.1 Rubrobacteraceae bacterium
CCCACCTCTCTCGTGTTGGCGACGTGGGTGCCGCCGTCGGCCTGGGTGTCCAGGCTCTCTATCTCGACTATGCGGACGGTCTTGACGCGTTCCGGTACGAGGTTGACCTGCGTCCGGATCAGGTCCGGGTTCCCGAGCGCCTCCTCGCGCGGCAGCCCGTAGACCCTGACCGGCCGCCCCTCGGCGAGCGCCTCGTTGGTCAGGCGCTCTATCTCGCCGACCACCCCGGCCGTCCACTCCCCGGGGAAGGAGAAGTCCATCCTGGCCCGGTCGGCGCGCATCTGGCCGCCGGTCACCTTGGCGCCGAAGGCCCTCCAGATCACGCCGGAGAGGACGTGCAGCGCCGTGTGGTAGCGCATGTGGGCGTACCGGCGCTCCCAGTCGAGCGCGCCGTTCAGCTCCCTTACCGTGTCGGGGATGGCGCGGTCGAGCACGTGGACGATCCCACCCCCCTCCCTGCGCGCGTCCACGACCGCCGCGTTGACGGGTCCTATGCCTATCGTGCCCTTGTCCGCCGGCTGGCCGCCGCCGCCCGGAAAGAAGGCCGTCTCTTCGAGGATCACCTCCCGGCCGTCGATCCTCTTCACGCCGGCGCGGAACTCCCGCCTGTAGGCGTCTTCGAGGAAGAGCTCCCTCGTCACAGCGGGAGGGAGCCGCGGTCGCGGTTCACAAAGGTGGCGACCTCGCGGTAGCCGACGTCGTGGACGAGCTTCAGGCTCCGGTCGTAGCCCGAGGCCACCTCTTCCGGGGCGTGGGCGTCCGAGGAGAGGACGATGGGGACGCCGCGGCGGTGGAACATCTCTAGGAACTCTCTGGAGGGGTAGATCTCACCGACCGGCTTGCGCAGGCCCGCCGCGTTCACGTCCACGACCACACCCGACTCGGCGACGGCGTCGGCGGTCTCCTCGAGCAGCGGGGTGATGTCCCGGTCGGGGTAGCGGCGGAAGATCTTGATCAGGTCGGGGTGCCCTATTACCTCGAAGCGCCCCGAGAGCGCGGCCTCGCGGACGTTGCGGTAGTACGCCGCGTAGAGCTCGTAGGTCTCGTAGCGCTCGTAGACGGACTGGTCCGTGGCGCGGTCCACCTCGTCACCGTCCACGCGGTGGACGGAGCCTATGACGTAGTCGTAGGGGAGCGCCGTCGAATCGGCGTCCATCCGCTCCTCCTGTCCCGGGACGAAGTCTATCTCGATACCGAGGCGGAGCAGGACATCGGGGCTCCCCTCCCTCGCCTCCTGGAAGGCGGCGACGTCTATCTTGTCCAGGTAGCGGTCGTGCTCCGTTATTCCCATCTGGCTTACGCCCCTGGACCTTGCCACCTCGCAGTAGCTCAAGATGTTCTCGACCGTCATCGGGCGGTCGTCGTGGGCTATGACGTGGAGGTGGTAGTCGATCAAGAGGTCTCACTCCGGGGGTATGGGGGTACAAGAACGCTCGGCCTAATCTTATATGATGGGCGCGGCGTTTATCCGGACGAGGGAGGCGGGCGTTGAGAAGGATCGCTTACGGCGTGACGGCGGCGCTGGCCGCGGCGGTGGTCGTGGTGGAGCTATTGCACGCGCCGACGCTCGTCATCTTCGCGCTCACGGCGCTCGCCCTTATAGGGCTCGCCTGGGTGCTCGGGCAGGCCACCGAGAGCCTCGCCACTCACTCCGGCCCCCGCATCGGCGGCATCCTCAACGCCACCTTCGGCAACGCCGCCGAGCTCATCATCACCATCTTCGCCCTCTCGGCGGGCCTGACGACCGTGGTCAAAGCCTCGATCATCGGCTCCATCATCGGCAACGTGCTCTTCGTGCTCGGCGCGAGTTTGCTGCTCGGCGGCCTCAAGAACGGCACCCAGACCTTCTCCTCGACCATCGCCGGCGTCAACGCCTCGATGCTCGCCATCGTCGCCGTCGCCCTCGCCCTGCCCACGATCTTCGCGGCCACCACCCCGGGCACGCCCCCGACGTCCCTGAGCGTCGAGGTCGCCGTGGTGATGTTCGTCATCTACATCCTGTACCTGATCTTCATCTTCCGCTCCCCCGAGGGGCAGGCCGGCGCCGAGCACCACCACGACCCGCAGTTCGGCAGGACGGCCTCGTTCGTGGTGCTGCTCGTGGCGACCCTCGCGGTAGCCTACGTCTCGGAGGCCTTCGTCGGCGCCCTCGAGCCGCTCACCGAGGAGGTCGGGCTCTCCGAGCTCTTCGTCGGCGTCATCATCGTGCCGATCGTCGGCAACATCGCCGAGCACATAGTCGGCGTCCAGATCGCCTACAAAAACCAGATGGACTTCTCGATGGCGATCTCGCTCGGCTCCTCCATCCAGGTCGCGCTGCTGGTCACCCCGATCCTGGTCTTCCTCGGGCCCCTCCTCGGCCACCCGCTCCAGCTCGTCTTCACGCCCCTGGAGCTCGGCGCCCTGGCCGCCTCCGTCATCGTCACGGGCTTCGTCGCCCTCGACGGCCGGTCCAACTGGCTCGAAGGCGCGATGCTCCTGGGCGTGTACCTGATCAGCGCCCTGGCGTTCTTCTT
>JAUJMB010000104.1:2616-5649 GCA_030447045.1 Rubrobacteraceae bacterium
TTATCCTTAGTCCCGCCCCCGCAAGCGCCGTAACGACTTCCCCGAGGCCCCACCGGAAGAGGTAGCACGGCTCGGGGTTCTCGAAGCCGCCGACGCCCTCCGCGAACCCCGCGGGCGCGAGCCCACCTCCCGAGGCCGCCACGTAGTCGCCGACGCCCTCTTCGAGCAGCAGCGGCTCCCCGCCGGAGGGGTAGTCGCGCGCGACGTTCCAACCCTCGTCGAACACGTCGGCGGCCGGGTGGAAGTCCACGAGCACGAAGCGCCCGCCGGCCTCGAGGACGTTCGCTATCCCGCCGGCCCAGGATGCGAGGTCCGGCAGCCAGCAGACGACGCCGTAGGAGGCGAAGACGGCGTCGAAGCGCCGGCCGGCCTCGGCCGTCTGGGCGAGCCAGTCGTACACGTCGGCGTGGACGAAGCGGGCCGGGATACCGGTCCTCTCGGAGAGGCTGCGGGCCGAGCGGATCGCCTCGCCGCTGAGGTCCACGCCGGTCACGTCGGCCCCGAGGCCGGCGAGGCTAAGCGTGTCGCCCCCGGAGTTGCACTGCAGGTGCGCCACGGACGCGCCGGAGAGGCCGCCGAGCAGCCGCCTCTCCTCCGGGAAGAGCGTGGAGCCCCCGCCCCCGAGGAAACCGGCGAGGTCCCCGCGGTGGCTGTCGTGCGCCCCCACCACGGCGTTCCACGAGCGGCGGTTCTGGTCGCGCAGCACGTCCGGGTCGGGGCCGCTCATCTCCCCCGCCCCCCGACGGCGTCCCGCAGCACCCGGAGGAAACCCCCCACCGTATCCCGCCAGCGCGGAAGGCTCGCGGCCCTCCGGAGCGCGGCGGCGGACATCTTCTGCCTGAGGCCGGCGTCGGAGAGGAGCCGGCCCAGCGCTCCCGAGAGCGCGTCCGTGTCCCCGGGCGGGAAGAGCAGGGCGGCCTCCTCACCTGTGACCTCGGGGACCGGCCCGACGGCGCAGGCGGCGATGGGCAACCCGAAAGAGAGGGCCTCGGCGTAGACGATGCCGTAGCCCTCGTAGCGCGAGGGGAGCGCGAAGAGGTCGGCGGAGGCGTAGAGGCCCGCCAGCGTGGCGTCGTCGACGGGGCCGCGGACGAGGATGGAGGGGTCTTCGGAGGCGGCCTCAAGGACCTCTGCCGCGTAGCCCGCGTCGGCGTCCGTCTCGCCGACGAGGTCGAGGACGGCCCCCGGCCTCTCTTCGGCCCTCCAGGCCCGGACGAGGTCGAGGACGCCTTTGCGCGGGATCCACTGCGCCACGCACAGGACGCGCAAGGCTCCGCCGCTGCGGTTCTCTGCCGGGCGCGGCTGCAACCCGTCGAAACCGGGCCGGACCACGGCCACCCGGCCGGCCGGAACACCCTTCTCCAACAAGACCCTCTCTCCGTGCCCGCTCACCGCCACGAGGCGGTCGGAACGGAGCAGCGGCCCCTCAAAGGGGCGTTCCCGTTCGGCGGTCGTGGGGTCCGCGACGCCGGGGAGCTCGTGGACCAGCGCCACGACGGGGCGGGCGGACCTCCAGCCGTCCAGATGGGGGCAGACGACGATGCGGGCGAGCGCGTCCACGACCAGGAGGTCGAAGCGGGCAGGATCCAGGACGCCGCCGAGACCAGGCGCGGCCCCGGCCTGCTCCGCCGGGGCCGCACCGCAGGGCACGAGCTGATCCACCTCCACCCCGTTCTCCGCCAGCCCATCCAGGAGCCGCCTGTTGTACAGGTAGCCGCCGGTGAGACGATCCGTCTCCCCCACCGTGACGAAGGCGACGCGCAAGGTCATTCGAGGTCCCCCTCGCGGGCGGCGTAGACCTGCGGCGACTCCCAGACGCGCACCGTGAGGGAGTCGAGGCCGCGCCCGCGGAGAGAAGGGGCGATACCGTCCCAGCCGAAGTCCGCCACCACCTCGGCGGTCGTGTTCTTGCCCGCGAGGCCGGGGATCTCGTCGAGGTCGCGGTAGTTCAGGGAGGCGGCAACCCCGTCCACCGTCTCGCGCAGCCGGCCTATGTCCAGCAGGGTCCCGTCTTCGGCCAGGCTCCCGCCGCGCACTATCGCCTCCAGCCTGTAGGTGTGCCCGTGGGTCCGGGACGCCGGCCCGAAGTCCCCCTTGAGGCGGTGCGCCGCCTCGAAAGCCGCCGCCACGTATACCTCGTACATCATCCCCCCTCGTAGTCGAAGACGACCTGCACGGCGTCGCCCGGTCCCTCGTCGAGCATCCGGTACGCCTCCGGCGCCCTGCCGAACGGGACGCGGTGCGAGACCAGCAGATCGAGCGGGAGCCGCGGGTCCCGGAGGAGCGAGACCACGGCCCCCCTCCTCCTGCCCGCGTCCCACCGCGCCGAGAGCTCCGGCGCCACCCTCCCGACCTGGGAGGACCTGATCCTCACCCTCCCCCGGTGGAAATGACCGCCCAGGGGGAGCGCGACGGGCTCCGTCCCGTACCAGGACGCCGCGACCACCGTCCCCTCTACCGCCACGCACCCCACGGCCGCCGCCAGCGCCGCCCCCGACCCGCTCGACTCGACCGCGACGTCAGCCCCACGCCCGTCCGTCGCCGCCAGGACGCGTTCCCCGATGTCGTCCGGCCCGAACGCGGCGGCGGCGCCCACCTTCAGGGCGAGCTCGCGGCGTCCGGGTACGGGCTCGACGGCGAGGACGGAGACGCCGGACATACCGAGCAGGCACGTCACCAGGAGGCCTACCACGCCCTGCCCGAAGACCACGGCTGTCTCTCCGAGGCGCGCGTGGGCGTCGTGGGCGACGTTCAGCGCCGTCTCGAGGTTGGCGAAAAATACCGCGCGCAGGGGCTCGAGGTCGCGCGGCAGGGGGACGGGGAGGTGCGCCGGGACGGTGAAGACGTCCTGGTGCGGGTGGTGGACAAAGACGGGGTCGCCCGGCGCGAGCGCTGTCACGCCGGGTCCCGTATCCAGGACGCGGCCGGCGGAGGCGTAGCCGTGTTTGATCGGGAACCCGAAGCCCCCGGCGAGGGTAGGGAGGTCGAGCGGCAGGTCTTCCGGCACCTCGCCCCTGTAGACGAGCATCTCCG
>JAUJMB010000105.1 GCA_030447045.1 Rubrobacteraceae bacterium
TAAAGCCGATTCAGCTTGAACCTCAGGTTGAACTTACGCTTTTGCATTGATGGATGTAAAATACCTGTGGGGCGGCGCCAAGTCCGTAGATTCTCCCCCCTCCCTACGGACCGCGTCGTCCCTCTTTTGTGGGTTTCAGGCCAGGGGTATCAGGTTTCGGGTGGCCCCGGTGACGCTTGGGCCTACTTCGGAACGGCCTAGGAAAGGTACGCCTTCTCCCGATTCGGCTTGGCGATCGACCTTCCCGAAGCCTGAAGCCTCTCTAGAAGCCTATCGGGGGCAGGCCGAAGGCGGCGAGTATCGGCATCACGGGGGCCAGCAGGTAGTTGAAGATCGGGAGGTTGGTGACGAAGGAGACGATGATGAGGCCGAACAGGATCATCGGCCCGTACTGGTTCATGAAGTCCACGAAGCCGTCGAGGAAGCGGGGGAGGAACGGGAAGAGGATCTTCGAGCCGTCGAGGGGGGGGATAGGGATAAGGTTGAAGACGAAGAGCAGGGCGTTGGTAAAGGCCGTCATCACCACGGCGATGGCCAGGTAGCCGCTCTGGAAGGTCGGCACCAGGAAGAGGGCGCCGCAGACGGCCACGATCACGAGGTTGGAGAGGGGCCCGGCGAGCGCCACGGCCACGGGGCCGAAGAGGCCGCCCCGCAGCTTGGAGGGCATCACGGGCGTCGGCCTGCCCCACCCGAAGCCGGCCATGAGCAGCATCAGGCTTCCGAGCACGTCCAGGTGGGAGGCGGGGTTCAGCGTGACCCTGCCGTCGCGGTAGGCCGTGTCGTCGCCGAGAAGGTAGGCCGAGGTGGCGTGGGCGGCCTCGTGGACGGTTATGCCGATCACGAGCCCTAAGAGGAACGCGACGGCGGCCGACGGGTTGCTTTCGAAAAGGGCGAGGAACATGGGTCCCTTTATGATACACGCCCGGCGGGGCGGCCGGTTCTTCTAGCCTACCCTGGAGACCCTGATGGTGACGTGGTTGCCCGAGTCCGAGGTGTAGGCGGAGAGCTGGGGGTCGAGGACCGCGGCCGAGTCGGCCACGCTGCCCAGGCGGGTCATCCCGGCCACGACGCGGTCGTTGACGCCGGCGCCGCCGTCGCTCTTTACGAGGGAGACGTTGACCCTGACGTCCGGGTTGGCGTCCGGCTTTATCTCGACGACGTTTGCCTCGGGCACCGTCGGGTCCGGGCTGATGGAGGTAACGGAGCCCGTAACGGGGGAGTAGACAGTCGTGCCCGAGCCCGCCCCGACGTCCAGGGCGCCCGTTCTAGGTCCCTCCCTGCCGGCGTCGTCCATGACGTGGTAGTTGATGCCCTCGGCCGTCTCCCCGCCCGTGACGAGGCCGAGGAGCGCGTTCTTGGAGAGGTTGTCCCCGCGGGGGGCCATCGTGACCAGGCCCTCGCCCTCGGGGTGGTAGCCGAGGCCCGTCAGGCTCGCCGGGCGGACGGGTGTGGAGATGCCGACCCCGGCCGCCTCCGCGAGGACCGTGTCGGGGGTCGCGTTGTTGGGGTCGATGGGGACCGCCTGCTCCGTGGCCCCGGAGGCCTGCGTCTGCACCAGCACGGCGAAGACCAGGGCCAGGGCCCCGAGGACGCCGAGCGCCGCCGCCATGAGGCGCCTCCTGCGGTAGACGCCGGCGTCCCGCTCGGCCTTGCGGGCCTCGCGCAGCTCCGTGAGGTGGCCGACGGCGCTCTGCCCGGGATGGGACTGGCGCCCGGCCGGCCGGACGGAGCGCGAGCCCCGACGCCGGGAACGCGGCGCCAGCTGGCGCTGTTCCCCAACATCTTGGGCCTGTTGAGCGTTTCCCCCTCTCATACTGGGCGGGGATTATACAGAGGGGTGCGGCGACTGTAAAACTTTTTCGTAACCCTGCCGCAACCGTGTCGTAACGCGCCATAGCCACGGCGATGTTGGGTCGGGTATATTTGCAGCGACCGGGCGAGAACGCCAGACGCGAACGGAGGCCGGGTGCCCGCCAGGAAGCTCGTAGTCTCTACATATTTGCAGTACATCGTGCTGGCCGTGGGCGTGCTCTTCCTGGCCTCCTTCGTGCGTCAGATAGGCGGCGTCCTGCTGACCTTCCTTGCCGCCGGCGTCCTCGCCTACGCCCTGAACCCGATAGTGCGGATGCTCGAGAGGCTGCGGGTGCCGAGGGTGCTGGCGGTCGTCGGGGTGTTTCTGGTCCTCATCTTCGTCGTGATCGCGGCGCTGCTCGTCGTTATCGTCCCGGCGGTGGGGCAGGTGCGGCAGATAGCGAGCGACCCCCAGCAGCTGGTGGGCCAGGCGAACAGCCTCGTGGAGCAGGCGCAGGGGCTGCCCTACGCGGGCCAGTACGTCGCGGAGTTGGACCAGGACCGAGTCCTCCAGCTCGTCCGGAGCAACGCGCCCTCGGCCGGCCAGGTGGCGAACCTGGCGACGGGCGTGATCGGGGGCGTGTTTGGCATCTTCGGGATCATACTCAATTTGCTGTTGCTCCTCCTCGTCTCCGTCTACCTGCTGTTGGAGCGGGAGAAGATCACGCGCGCCCTCACGCGCACGATACCGGCCGCGATCCGGGAGCAGAGTCTGGAGCTCCTGCACGCCGTGGAGCGGACCCTGATCAGCTACCTCAGGGGCCAAATTTTGCTGTGCGTCATAATGGGCGTTATCGGGTGGGCGATCATGTTCTTTACCGTCGGCGAGTACGCGCTCCTCGTCGGGGCCTGGGTCGCCGCTACGGAGATCATCCCGGTCCTCGGGGCCTTTCTCGGGGCGGTGCCGGGCGTCCTGATCGCGCTCT
Source organism: Rubrobacteraceae bacterium (assembly GCA_030447045.1). The sequence continues at coordinate 2,778 of JAUJMB010000105.1, forward strand.
TTTTCGGCGGCTTTACGCAGGCGCTCGTCGTCTCGGGCCTCTTTCTCGTCGCGCAGCAGATCGAGGGGAACATCCTGGTGCCGAGGATCCAGGGCGGCTCCACGGGGGTCCACCCGCTCTGGGTTCTCTTCGGAACTTTAGCCGGCACGGCCCTCTACGGGGTGGTCGGCGCGATCTTCGCCGTCCCCATCGTCGCCATCGTCGCCGCCACGTTCCGCTACCTTCGTGGCACCCTCGTCTTCGAGCGGTGGTCGAGGCCGCCGCTGACGCCGGAGGAGCCGCCTGAGACGGAGGCCGACTCGCTCCCGGAGGCCGCGGGCCTGGGAAAGACCCACCGCAACGAGGAAAGTGGGAGGGGCTAACCCCTGACCTTCCCCCGCCGCGAGCCCGACGAGCCCTACCCCTTCAGGGAGGCCTCCAAAGACGCCCTCCTCTTCGTGTTGCGCCCCCTGGTGCGCCTGCTCTCGGAGATGCGTGTCCGGCCCGACACGCTAACGGTCGTCGGTTGGACGCTCGCGCTCGTCGCGGCCGTCCTCTTCGGGCTGGGCCACGCGCGCGTCGCCGGCGCCGTGATGTTGCTCGGCGGCCTCTTCGACGCCCTCGACGGGGCCGTGGCACGCGAGTCGAACCGGATGAGCTCCTTCGGCGCCTTCCTGGACTCGACCCTCGACCGCCTCTCGGAGTCGGCGGTCTTTGTCGGCGTGATCTTCTTCTACGCGGGCGCCGCCAGGCCCGCCGAAGCCCTGCTCGCCGGCCTCGCCATGACCTTCTCGCTCCTTACCTCCTACGCCCGCGCCCGCGCCGAGGGCCTGAACGTCCCGTGCGAGGTAGGCCTGCTGGAGCGGGCCGGCAGGGTCGTGATCCTATCGACCTTCTCGATCTTCGGCCTCCTCACGCCGGGCGTGGCCCTCGTCGCCGCCGGAGCCCTCGTTACCACCGCCCAGCGCGTACTCCACGTCCACCGTGCCACCCGAGGGTAAACCCCCTGCGGGAAGGACGGGACGCCCCGACGCCGCCGAAGACTACCGGCGCAAGACGGAGCGCGAGATCTCCACCCTCTCCCGACGCATGAAAGCGGCAGGGCACCCCGCCCCTTTGGGCGACCCGACCACGGGCGTCGTCCTGGTTGTGGAACAGCCGGTCGGCCCCCGCGTCCTGAACGCCCTCCAGGCGAGCCTCACCGCCGTAAACCTCTCCGACGCCTACGTCACCTACGCCGCCACGGGCCTTCTCAAGGAAGAACTTCTCGCCACAGAACCCCACGCCCTCGTCGCCGTCGGCCCTGGCGCCGCCCACGAGATCGACGGCCTCGGCCACCCCCTGGCCCGAACCCCCTTCTCCGAAGCGCCGGAAGGCTCCCCTTTTGCATGGACCAGGGGTACCGCAGGCCTCCGCCTGCCATCCCTCGCCCCCGCCCTCGGCGACGACGCAGCCAAACGCCGGTTCTGGCGCTGCTTCCTCTCCCTCAGAGACCTCGCCGGCTAGCCGAAAAACTCCCCGAAGAGCCAAAAAACTTTCATGAGCGTTACAAGTATTAAGATTTATTAAAATTAGGTTTCGCCGGGGCTACAGGAATCTCCTGCAAGTAAGCCATTTTCGCCCATATCGGGGGGATGTTTGTAACCGAGGCCGTATTGCGGGTTTCGGGGTTGCTCCCTAAAGTGCCCGGCTTAGGAGGGGGGAACTTATCTTGAGGTTCCCTTGCAGAGCCAACATAAGCTACTGGAAGGAGCCTGGGCCTATGCCTCGACGGGCGAGCTTGATCGTATTTCTTGGCCTCGCAGTTGCGCTCGTCTTTGTGACGGGCATATCGAAGGGCACCGCGCAGGAGGTTCAGGAGGCGCGCGACGAGGTCGCATCCGCGCAGGAGCGCCTGGCGGACATCAGGATGGAAGTGAGCGCGGCCGAGGCCGCCTACAACAACTCGCTCTACGAGATGAACCAGCTCAACGGGCAGATAGCGCAGGCGACCGAGGACCTCAACGGGGCCAAGGAGCGTCTCGCTGAGGCCCAGGCGGACCTCGAGGAGAGGGCGTCGCAGGTTTACAAGAGCGGCAACGTCGCCTTTATGGACGTCCTCGTGGGCGTGGACGACTTCTCCGAGTTCGCCACCCGCCTGGACCTGTGGGTCCGGCTTCTCGGGCAGGAGAGGGCCAAGGTCGAGGCCGTCGAGGAGGCCAAGGACGAGTTGGCCGCCCGCAAGAGGGAGCTGACGGACCAGCGCGAGCAGAGGGTCGCCACCGTCGAGAAGGCCATCGAGCAGCAGGAGCGCGCCGAGGAGGCGGAGAGAGAGGCCGAGGAGTACCTCGCCTCCCTGAATGAAGATCTCCGGGCCGAGATACAGGCCAGGCAGGAGCGCCAGGCCGAGCTCGCCGCCCAGAAGTACGAGAAGTTCGCCGAGCCGGCCGCCGACGAGCCGGCCCCCACCCCGGCCGCCGACGAGCCGGCCCCCACCCCGGCCGCCGACGAGCCGGCCCCCGCCCAGCAGGCCGCCGACGAGCCGGCCCCCGCCCAGCAGGCCGCCGACGAGCCGGCCCCCGCCCCGGCCCCCGCGCCGGTGATCGAGGTCGAGCAGGTCGAGCAGGTCGCCGTCCCGCAGCCGGATCTGCAGGACGAGCAGGCCGCCGCCGAGCGGGCCGCGGCCGCCGAGGCCGCCGCCAGGAGGGCCGAGCGCCTCGCCGAGAGGCGGGCCGCCGAGCGCGAGGCCGCCAGGGAGGCCGCCGAGCAGGCCGCCGCGGAGCAGGCAGCCGCCAGGGAGGCCGCCGAGAGGGCCGCCGCCGAGGAGGCCGCGGCCGCCGAGGATGCGGCAGCCAGGGAAGCGCGCCAGGAGGCCAGGGCCGCGGCC
>JAUJMB010000106.1 GCA_030447045.1 Rubrobacteraceae bacterium
GATCGAGGGGTAGGTTACATTCCGTTGCGGGGATGATGCACGCACAGCGGACACGGACGGAACCGGAACGGGCGGACATAAGCGCCCGAATCGCCGTGTACCCTCCCGGGGCGGATCCGGAGATAACCGAAATATCCGCGGCCGATCCCCGTTCCGCGACGGCGAAGTTCACGAGATCCGTGATGGGCAAGGTCCGAGACCTCGGCGGCGACGTCCCCGAGGAGGCGGTTCGGGAGGTGCTGGAGAACCTCATACACGCGGAATACCGGGGCGTAATCGTATCCGTTCTCGAGAGCGGCAACGTGGTGCGTGTCTCGGACAAGGGACCGGGCATCCAGAACAAAGAACGGGCGGTGGAGTTCGGGTTCAGCGGTGCCTCGTCCGCGGCTCTGGAGCAGATCCGGGGTGTCGGGGCCGGCCTTGGTATGGCCAGGTCCTCCGCGGCGAAGGCCGGGGGCGCCCTGACCATAGAGGAGAACATCGGCGGCGGAACGGTCGCTACGATCTCGGTCGGCGGGGAGGCGCCCTCGCAGCCGGAGGAGGTGCCGCGGCCGGTGGCGCGCAGGTACCCGGACGGCGTGCCGCGCATGAACATCTCGGAGAGGCAGCAGAAGGTGCTCATAACCGTTCTGGAGTGCGGCGAGGTCGGGCCCTCGACCGTTGCGGAGCGGTTGGAGATCAGCGTCAGCACCGCGTACCGGGACCTTTCGGTGCTCGAGGAGCACGGGCTGGTCCAGGCGCACGAGTCGGGCAAGCGGCTCATCTCTCCCCTCGGCAAGGACGTGGTAGAGGCGATCGTCAGCGCCTGGGTCAAGTAGGCCGTGGCGGGTCGCGTAGATCAGGTCTGGGCCGAGGTGTTGGACCGCGCGTCCGAGCAGATAGACGTCTCGTCACTGCGTGTGTGGTTCGAGGGCATACGCCCGGTGGATGTCAGGGAAGACCGGTTGGAGATCTCGGTCCCCAACACGTTCGCCAAGGAGTACATCGAGAGCCGCTTCCGTCCGCTCCTGGAGGAGGTGCTCGACTCGGTGATGGGACGCGACAGCTCGCTGGTGGTCAGCGTCGGCACCCCGGTAAGCTCGGGCAACGGCGGCACGGACGCGGCGGAGTCCGTCCTCAACGCCCGCGCGCCCCGGTCGTTCAAGGCCAAGTACACCTTCGACACGTTCGTGATCGGGGCGGGCAACAGGTTCGCCCACGCCGCGACCCTCGCCGTGGCGGAGACGCCCGGCGTGGTCTACAACCCGCTCTTTATCTACGGGGGCGTCGGGCTCGGCAAGACGCACCTCTTGCGGGCCGTGGGGCACTACGTCGAGGACCAGGACCCGACGATGAGGATCCGGTACGTCACCTGCGAGCAGTTCACGAACGACTTCATCAACTCGATGAGGGACAACTCGCCCCTGGAGTTCCAGAAGCGCTACCGGGAGCAAGACGTGCTGCTCGTGGACGACATCCAGTTCCTGGAGAACAAGGTGGAGACCCAGGAGGCGTTCTTCCACACCTTCAACGCGCTCTACGAGGAGAACAAGCAGATCGTCATAGCCTCGGACCGGCACCCGAAGTACATACAGACCCTCGAGAACCGGCTCGTCAGCCGCTTCGAGTGGGGCCTCGTCACGGACATCCAGCCGCCCGATTTGGAGACGCGGATCGCGATCCTGCGCAAGAAGGCCATCATGGACCACCTCGAGGTGGACGACGAGGTCCTAACGTTTATAGCCTCCAAGGTCTCGACGAACATCCGCGAGCTGGAAGGCGCCCTCGTCCGCATCCTGGCCTACGCCTCCCTCTACGAGCGGCGGGTCAGCGTGGCGCTGGCCGAGGAGGTGCTCAAGGACATCCTGCCCGACCAAGCTTACCGCGAGATCCCGATAGAGCTCATCCAGCACGAGGTATGCCGGTACTTCGGCGTCTCGAAGGCCGACCTCATTGGCCAGAGCCGCACCAAGGGCTTCGCCTACCCGCGCCAGGTCGCCATGTACCTCTCCCGCGAGCTCACCGACGAATCGCTGCCGAAGATAGGCAAGGCCTTCGGCGGCCGGGACCACTCGACGGTGATGCACGCCACCGCCAAGATCTCCAAGCTCATAAACAGCGACAGGGACGCCTTCAACCAGATTCACGAGCTCACCACCCACGTAAAGAGCAAGCGCTGACCCCCTCCCCCCAGGGCAGCAACTTTGTAACAGCTATCCACCCCTCCGGCGGCCTTTTGTCCACACCCTGTCCACAACTTCAGGGTTTGCCTGTGGATAACCCCGCCCAAACTGTCCACAGGTTCTGCAACTTATCCACAGGTTCTGGGGATAACTGTCTATTTCTGTGTATAAGTACCGGTCTCAGTGAGGCTTATAAGCATACAGGGCGTATTTGCCTGTGGATAACCCTGTGGATAAGAGGGGTAAAACCTGTGGATAAGTCTGTGGATAGAAATGTGGATAACCTCAGGCTGTGGATAACTCGGCACTTATCCACAATTTGTCCACAAGAAAACGGCACTTATCCACAATTTCTTCCACAGGCGGCGCGGGCCGTACGGGGCTTAGGTAAAACGGATTTCCGGGGTTATCCACATATCCACAGGCCTTATTATTATTATTAATCTAATAGATATATGTTCTAGTAGTAATAATAGGGGGAGAAGGGAGGACGAATGAGGGCTGTTTGTAGCACCGATGTCTTTGGCAAAAGGCTTGCTCTGGTGTCCCGTGGGGTCTCGGCGCGGTCGACCATACAGTTGCTTGGTGGGATCCTTCTCGAGGCTGAGGAGGGGGCGCTCAGGTTGAGCGCGACGGACATGGAGATCTCGATCCAGACGAGGTCGCCGGCGGAGGTCGAGGGGGAGGGGCGGGTGGTCATCCCGGCCCGCATCTTCAACGACATCGTCAGGTCGCTGCCGGCGGGGAACTTCACGCTGGAGTACGACGGGTCAGAGGGGACGGTCCGGCTCGCGGCCGGGGAGAACGAGTACACCATCAGGACCTACGCGGCGGACGACTACCCGAAGCTGCCGGAGTTCGAGGCTGAGGGGTCGTTCCGGATGCCGGGCGATTCGCTGGTGGAGACCGTGGAGAAGGTTTCGCGGTCGTACTCCAGGGACGAGACCAGGCCGGTGCTTACCGGGATCCTCATATCCTTCGAAGACGCCAGGGTTCGCATGGTCACCACCGACTCGTACCGGCTCAGCATCAAGGAGACCGAGCTGGGGAGCACGCCTTTCGAGGGTTCGCGGGAGGCGATCATACCGGCCAGGGCCATGACGGAGGTCTCGAGGATCTTCTCCGGCTCGGAGGAGACCGACGTCGAGGTCTCGCTCTCGGAGAACCAGGCGCTCTTCAGGATCGGGGACGTCGTCTTCGGCACGCGCCTCATCGACGGCAACTTCCCCGAGTACCGGCGGCTGCTGCCGACGGGCTTCGAGCGTGAGATCTCGGTCTCGCGGGAGGACCTCATGGGCACGCTCCGCCGCGTCAACCTCTTTGCCCAGCGCCAGACGCCGCCGGTGCCGGTGAGCCTCTCGTTCAGCGAGGGCTCAGTCGAGGTGATCGTCAAGAACGGAGACGTGGGGGAGGCCCACGAGAGGCTGCCCGCCAACAGCGAGGACGACTTCCTTATCTCGTTCAACCCGGGGTATCTGCTCGATGGCGTCTCCGCGATAGACACCGAGAAGGTCAAGTTCAAGCTCAACGAGGCGCTCAAGCCCGGCCTGATCGTGCCGGGGGAGAACGGCGAGGAGAACGGGGACGGCGGCGAGCCTGACTTTCTGTACCTGATCATGCCGATGCGCGACCCGTCGCGGAGCTAGTTGGAAGACGAACCGGTCATAACGCTCGGGCAGGCGTTGAAGGCCTCGGACCTCGTGGGGAGCGGGGGGGAGGCGAAGGTCCTGATCCAGGCCGGCGAGGTGCTCGTCAACGGCGAGGTGGAGACCCGCCGCGGCCGGAAGCTCGTCGCGGGCGACGTGGTCGAGGTGGGTGACGAGCGCCTGGAGGTCGGTTGACCTCCTACCTGCGCGCCCTGCGCCTCATAAACTTCCGCAACTACGCCGACGACACGGTCCTGCTGGGTCCCGGTCTCAACGTCGTCGTCGGGGACAACGCCCAGGGCAAGACGAATTTGCTCGAGGCGATCTCCTTCGCCGTCGCCGGCTCCTCGACCCGCACGGCCAACGACGCCGAGGTGGTGCGTTGGGAGGGGGACTTCGCCCGCGTCGAGGCCCGCGTCTCCTTCGACGACTCGCCGGAGGAGCGCAAGGTGGCCGTCGGCTACGCCCCGGGGCAGAAGAAGCGCCTGACCGTCGACGGGGCGCCGGCGCCGTCCCTGGCCAACTACGCCGCCGGCGGGGCCGGGGTGCGGGCCGTCACCTTCTTCCCCGACGACATCAGGATCACCAAGGGCTCGCCTTCGGACCGCCGGGAGTTTTTGGACGGGTTGCTCTCCACGCTGCGGCCTTCGTACGCGAGGGCCGTGGCCGAGTACGCGAAGACCGTGCAGCAGCGCAACCAGCTCTTGCGCCGGATCCGGGACGGGTTCTCCTCCGAGCGGACGCTGTGGACGTGGGACCGGAAGGTGATCGAGCTCGGGGAGGAGGTGCTCAGGGGACGTCAGGCCGCCATCGGGCCCCTCGAGCACTACTTCGAAAGCTCCCTAAGGGCCCTGTACGGCTCGGAGACGGCCGCGATCCGCTACTCCTATAGCGCACCCCTCGACGGCTACGCGGAGGCGCTTAAAGAGGCGCACAGCGCGGACGTCGAGCGCGGCACCACGTCCGTAGGGCCGCACAGGGACGACTTCGAGATCCTGCTCGGCGGCGTCAACCTGACGACGTTCGGGTCTCAGGGGCAGCAGCGGCTGGCGACGCTCGCGCTCAAGTTCGCGGCCAGGGACCACATCAGGGCCCAGACGGGACAGGACCCGATCCTGCTCTTCGACGACGTGATGAGCGAGCTCGACGAGCGCCGGCGGGACTTTCTCTCGGGGTATTTCCTGGAGAGCACGCAGGCCGTCATAACCACCACCAACCTCGACTATTTCGACGCCGAGGTCCTGGGACGGGCCCGCGTGGTGCGCATATCTGGTGGTAACATCTCGGATACTACAAGCGGTGGTGTGCCGGAGCGGGCCCCGTCCGCCTCCAAAAAGGCTTAGATAAGCGCAAAACGGGATATATGCCCGTTGGGAAAACCGAAGAGTTGTGTTACAATCTCCCGGTGCAAACCTCTGCTGAAAAGAACGGTCTTATTTATTTCGCGGAACATGAGATGAGGAGGGTCCTCTTTGGGGGCTAAAGCCGCTACCAAGCATTCCGGCAGCACGTACGATGCAAGTTCGATCCAGGTCCTCGAGGGGCTCGAGGCCGTCAAGCGTCGCCCGGGCATGTACATCGGGTCGACGGGCCCGCGGGGTCTTCACCACCTCGTGTGGGAGATCGTGGACAACTCCATCGACGAGGCGCTGGCCGGTCACTGCTCGGAGATCCTCATAACCGTCCACCCGGACAACTCCGTCTCCGTCTCGGACGACGGCCGCGGGCTGCCCGTCGGCACCATGCAGAAGTACGGCAAGTCCGCCGCCGAGGTCATCATGACCACGCTGCACGCCGGCGGCAAGTTCGACGG
>JAUJMB010000107.1 GCA_030447045.1 Rubrobacteraceae bacterium
CTGCGGTAGAAGCGCCGGTCGACGACCGCCTGGATGCGGCGGCGCAGCGGGCTGAAGAGGGCGGCTATGACCAGGGTGGAGGCCACGACGGCGAGGGTAGACTCGCCTCCGGTGAACGATCGAAAGAGCGTCTGGAGGAACACCGCGCCGCCGACGTACACCGCCACGAGGACGCCCGTGAGCGCAGCGTAGACGAGCGTTCGGTTGACTATGACGTCTATGTCGTAGAGGCGGTACCTGAAGATGGCCACACCGGTGGCCACCGGGATCGAGGGGACGAGGATCAGGCCCACCGCTGCGAGGCCCGCTTCGAGCAACGCGCCCTCGGCGTTGCTCAGTGCCTGGAACACGAACACGAAGCCGAACGTCAGGGCGGAGGCGAACCACTTTATCTGCTGGCGCTCGTCCCCCCTAGCCCGGCGGAAGCGTACAAACAGGGAGGTCACGGCGGCCAGCCCGGCGGCGAGCATCATCGGAAACGCGGCGAACTCTACTACCACGAACAAGGTGTGGGAGGTGCCTTCTTCCGCCGGACCTTCGGGGCGCACCAACGCAGGGCCTCTCTCGGACCAGAGGAGGACCGAGGCTATCGCGGAGATCAGGGCGATGGAGAGGCCGCCGAGCCAAGCTACCCACCTCCAGCGGCGCGTAGGCGGGCGTCCGTCCGGGAAGAGGAGGGGCAAGAACACCAGGATCAGGCCGAGCCCGGGCGCCCAGATCCACTGGCCGAGCCAGGACGCTTCCGGGCCCAGAGGCAGCGAGCCGGGCTTCGTGAGGAGCACGTAGGTTGCGTACTCGTATCCGAAGACCGAGAGCCCCTGGCAAAGGGCGGCGGCGCAGAAGATCCACCCGATCGGGTTATCGGGGCGGTATGAGGCGATCATGGCCCCGACGGCGGAGAACGCCACCGCCAGGGTGGCGATCATGACTATGTCCTCCCCGGCGAAGATCTCGCCCAGGGTGCGCCCGTTCAGGAACCCGAGCAGAGGGCTGCCCGCGGCCAGGGCCACGCACAGCAGGCAGATAAACCAGGCCAGCCAGGAAGAGACGCGGGCACCAATCCCCCGCCGCCCGTCCCGTGGCTTTTTTTCTCCTATTCGCCGGTCCAAACCCCAACCCTTTTCCCGGTACTCCGGCGGTCCTTGCGCCTTCCGGCCCAATAAAAGATCACACCCCTCCGCGTCCGACGCATCCCCCAAATGGGCTAGTTTTCCCGGCCCCGGGTCTTGCGCCGTCGGGACGCTGCCCACAGCCTACGGGTCTTCCGTGCCCGGATCGTTACGGGGGGCGTTACGGGTTCCCGCCAGAGAGACCCACTTCAGAAAAACCTCCCCCGGTGCTACCCTTGGCCAGACCACACGGGAAGCGGGGCTGAGGGATTTTGCGCGAGATAGAGGCGAGCAGGGTGACGGAGACGGTGCGCGACCTGTGCATCGAGGCGAACACGCGGCTGCCGGAGAGCCACCTCTCGGCGCTGCGGCGCGCGCTCGACAGGGAGGAATCCCCCTTAGGGCGCGAGGTCATCGAGAGGCTGCTGCAAAACGCCGAGGTCGCTAAAGAGAGGTGCGTCGCCTTCTGCCAGGACACGGGCTACGCGGTCTTCTTTGTGGAGGCGGGGGACGGGGTGCGGGTCACCGGCGGCGGTCTCGGCGGGGCTATAGACGAGGGCGTCAGGCGCGGCTACGACGAGGGCTACCTCAGAAAGTCCATCGTCAGGAGCCCCATCGACCGGACCAACACCGGCGACAACACGCCGGCCGTCGTCTACCACGAGCCCGTCGAGGGAGAGGGCCTCAAGCTCACCATGCTCGTCAAGGGCGCCGGCTGCGACAACATGAGCGCGCTCCGGATGCTCACCCCCGCAGAGGGCGTCGGGGCCATGAAGGACTTCGTCGTCGAGACGGTAGAGAGGGCCGGACCGAACGCCAGCCCTCCCGTCACGGTCGGGGTCGGCATGGGCGGCCCGTTCGAGAAGGCGGCCTTGTTGGCCAAGAAGGCGCTGACCCGTCCGTCGGGGGAGCCGAACCCCGACCCGGAGCTGGCGGATCTGGAGCGTGAGCTGCTCGACAGGATCAACGCGACGGGCATAGGCCCGGCGGGCTACGGCGGCACCCAGACGGCGCTCGCGGTCCACGTCGAGAGCTTCCCCACCCACATCGCGGCGTTCCCCGTCGCCGTGAACCTGGACTGCCACTCCCACCGCGTGGCCTCCGTCGAGCTGTGAGCGGGGAGCCCGTACGTCTTCGGACCCCGCTCACGAGGGAGGGCAACGGGTCGCTCTCGACCGGTGACGTCGTCCTGCTCTCCGGGGTCCTCTTCGCCGCCCGCGACGCGGCCCACGCCAGGATCAAGGACGCCATAGAGAACGGGGAGCCCCTGCCCTTCGACCCCAAAGGGCAGGTCGTGTATTTCACCGGCCCGGCCCCGGCCAGGCCCGGGCACGCGCTCGGCCCTGCAGGACCGACGACCGCCTCCAGGATGGACCCGTACTCGCCGCTCCTGATCGAACGCGGCCTCAAGGGCATGGTCGGCAAGGGCCTGCGCTCGGAGGCGGTCCTCTCTTCCATGCGCGAGCACGGCTGCGTGTACTTCGGGGCCGTCGAGGGCACGGCGGCGCTGCTGGCGGACCGGGTGAAGGAGGCCGAGGTCGTCGCCTACGAGGACCTGGGGGCCGAGGCGGTGAGGCGGCTCGTGGTCGAGGACTTTCCCGTCGTGGTGGTCAACGACCTGCGCGGCGGCGACCTGTACCGGCAGGGCCGGGAGCGGTGGCGCAGGCGTAGGTAGCCGCAGGATCGTTTACGGGCACGCGCCGTTTGGGGCATACTGGGGGTGTCGGGCGCGGGAGGTTGGTGGGTAAAGCGCGATGGGTAGTCTGCTCGCCGAGCTTGCGAGATGGGTCTTCGACGTCGTCCACTCCTTCGGGTACGTCGGGGTGTTCGTGGTCGTCCTGCTGGGGAGCCTCTACCTGCCGGTCCCGACGGAGCTGACGCTCCCGCTCTTCGGGTTCCTGGTGGGACAGGGGCGTCTCACGTTCGTTCCCGTGGTGCTGACGGCCACGGCGGCGAGGGTGGGTGCGGCGATGGTCTTCTATTCTTTGGGGCTCAGGATCGGGGAGGCGCGGCTGCGGCGCCTGATGGGGCGGGCCGAGCGGGCCAAGCTCGTCTACGGGTCGGACCTGGAGAGGGCGAGCGGGGCCTTCCAGCGGCACGGCGGGAAGGCCATCCTGATCGGCCACCTCATCCCCGGGGTGGGGCCCCTGATCTCGATCCCGGCCGGCCTGAAGCGCATGCCCGTCCGGTGGCGGTTCCTGGGCTACACCCTCCTCGGCAGCACCGCCTGGACCGGGACGCTCGTGGGCCTCGGATGGGCGCTCGGACGTCGGTGGAGGGTGGTGGAGGTGTACGCGTCCTTTCTCGCGCTCGCGGTGCTGGCCGTGCTCGCCATCTGGGTCCTGTGGTTCTTGTGGCAACGGTGGAGGACGCGATGATGGGCGGCGAACCCGGGATCGCGTGGCGGCCATGAGGGACTTCTTCTCGGACCTGAGGGATATCGTCGGCCCTGGCTTCGTGGCTCGGGTGCTGATCAAGGTCCGGGAGAACGACCTGCTGGGGCTCGCCGGGCAGCTTACCTACTTCTTCCTGCTCTCCTTTTTCCCCTTCCTCATCTTCCTCGTCGCGCTGGCCGGGCTCGTGCTGAACGACCCGGAATCGGCGGTGAGGCGCCTTATCGGCGAGTCGGCGGGCTTCCTGCCCCGCGAGGCGGTCGAGCTTCTCGTGGCCTACCTGGACCGAACGCTCCGCGGCACGAGCTCGGGCGTCCTCGTCTTCGGCATCGTCACGACGCTCTGGATGGGCTCGGCGGCCTCCATCTCCATCACCAAGGCGGCCAACCGGGCCTACGGCCTCGACGAGACGCGCCCCTTCTGGAAGCTGCGCGGCACCTCCATCCTCCTCGCCCTCGGCTTCACGCTCCTGATGGCCGCGCTCTCGCTCGTGGCCTTCGGGGTGGAGATCTTTGTGGGGAGGCTCGACGGCCCGACGGGGCCCCTCCTGGCCTTCTGGGACGTTGCGCGCTGGGCGGGCGCCTTCGCGGTGGTGACCGCGGCCCTGAGCGTCCTCTACTACCTGGCCCCCGACGCCCGCGTGCCCTTCAAGTGGATCACGCCGGGAGGCTTCGCCGCGACGGTCCTCATGTTCGTCGCGAGCGCCTCGCTGAGCTTCTACGCCTCGACGCTCGGCAATTACGACCGGATCTACGGCCAGCTGGGGGCGGTCATAGTGTTCATGCTCTGGCTCTACGCCATGGGCCTTATGGTGCTCGTCGGCGTCGAGATCAACGCTGTCCTGGCCCGCCGCGTCGAGGAGAAGAAGGGCGTCGAGCTGGTCCACGAATGAGACGCGGGGACCACCTTACACGGGTCCCTCGGCCCGGCGCTCCTCGACCAGGCGCTCCACCTTCTCGACGTACTGCGCGGGCTTGGCCTTGCGCTCCAGGCCGCCTGCGGACATGTAGCGGACCTTGCCGTAGACGGGGCGCTCGGTCCAGCCGCGGTCGTGCTGGCCGAAGACCCAGGCGACGTTCGCGAACGAGTTGGGGTCGCGGCCGTCGAGGAAATACTTGTTGTTGAGGTAGAGCGTGGTCCTGTAGGCTCTCTCCGGGGATTCGATCCACTCCAGGATCTTCTTGCCCCAGTACATGCGCATGTAGTTGTGCATGTACCCGGTGTGGACCATCTCCCTCATCGCCGCGTTCCAGTACTCGTCGTGCGTCTGGGCGTCCTCCAACTGCTCTAGGGTGTACGTGTACTCCCGATCGTCCTTCTTGTGATCTTCAAGGGTCTTCCTGGCCCATCCTGGGAGGTTCGCGTACGAGTCGTAGTCGTCGTTGTAGAAGACGAAGTTGAAGGAGAGCTCGCGGCGCACGATAAGCTCCTCGAGAAAGGAGTCCGCGTTCTCGCCGCCGCCGGCTTCCCTCGCCTCCAGGGCCAGCCAGATCGGGGAGACGTGCCCGTAGTGCAGGTACTTGCTCATGTGGGAGACGTGATCGGTCTGGGGCTGGTTGCGGTTCTCGACGTAGTCGTCGAAGCTCCCCTTAAGGAAGCGGCGGAAGATCCTCTTCGCCTCGGAGTTTCCGCCCCGGTACAGGTGGCTCAGACGCCTCGCGCCCCGGTCGAGGTCCATCCCGTCCAGGATCCCGTCGATGTCCGAGAGGTCGAGGCCTTTTTCTTTCATGTTGGAGGAAGGCTTGTCCGGCTCTGTCGGGGTGAGCTCGACGAGAAAGTCGTCTAGGTACTCGTGGATCTTGGGCCTGAGCGTTCTCGCGGCGTGCTCCTGCTTGCCCGAGGCCAGCTCGACGGGCACCACGACGTCCGTCTCCACCTGAACGAGGGGACAACCCGCCTCCCCGGCCACCCTCTCGCGCCACCTCTTCTGCGGGCGCATGTACCCGCGGTCCGTGACGATGAGGGAGGCGTTCTGGCCGGCCTCGAGCGCCACCTCGTCCGGCGAGCCCCGCCTGACGACGAACTTTATCCCGCGCTTGCCGAGGGCCCCTTCCACGTCCGCCAGCCCCTCCAGCATAAAGGCGTAGTGGCGGAGGTTCGCCTCGGGGTAGTCGTCGGT
>JAUJMB010000108.1 GCA_030447045.1 Rubrobacteraceae bacterium
GGGTGGTCCCCTGGGGCCGCTCCCTCGACGAGTACGCAAGGATGTTCGCCCTGACCCCGCGGGACCTCAGAGGCAGCATCCTCGACTGCGCCGCGGGCCCCGCGAGCTTCAACGCCGAAGCCACCGCGGCGGGCCACCGAATCGTCTCGTGTGACCCGCTCTACCGCCTCTCCGCCGAGGACATCCGAAACCGGGTAGAAGAGGCCTCCGGTACGCTCATAGCCCACGCCAGGGCGGCCCGAGACCGCTTCGTCTGGCGCGACTTCAGATCTCCCGAACACCTGGGCGAGGCTCGTCTGGCGGCCATGGACCGCTTTCTCGCCGATCTCCCTCGGGGGCTCGCCGAAGCCCGCTACCGGACCGACGAGTTGCCGCACCTCGCGTTCGGGGACGGCGAGTTCGACCTCGCCCTCTGCTCGCACTTCCTCTTTCTCTACTCCGACCAGCTCCCGGCCGACTTCCACGTGGCCTCCATTCGGGAGATGTGCCGCGTGGCCGGCGAGGCGCGCGTCTTCCCGCTGCTCGGGGCCTACGGGGCCGCATCTCCCCACGTGGAACCCGTCGTCCGCGCGCTCCGGGAACAGGGCTACGAGGCCACGGTGCGACGTGTGCCGTACGAGTTCCTGCGGGGCGGAGACGAGATGCTGTCGGTCTCCGGCCCCTGAGACCGGCAAGACGTGGCACCGAGGGCCGCGTCAACGCTTCGTGGCCGGTCCCTCCGATTGGGGCGGCCTTGCCGCCTGCCCGGGTCGCCTGGAAGACCTGAACTCCGTGACATCGGCGTCGATCCACTCCGCGCCGTGGAAGCGGGCCACGCTCACGCGGTGGTGGCCGTCCTGGACAAAGTAGTCGCCATCCATCTTGTAGAGGCTGACGGGGGGCAGATCCGCGCCGCTCCGGTATGCGCGGTCGATGCGCTTCCACCGCTCGGGCGAGGCGCCCCGGAGCGGCATGAACTCGTCGTCGAACTGGTCGTGCTTTCCGGCGCTGCCGACGATGCGGGCCACCTCGACCGTGCTCCTGCCCCGGCGAACGCCGCCGTACGCCCCCACCGACCGGCGCGTCTTCTCGAACGGCAGGAGCCTGCCGGTGCCGGACGACCCGGCCAGCCGTCTCCCGAGCCCGCGCAATCGGGCCCTGCGCCTGGCGACGGCGAACTCCCTGTCCACCTGCTCCGCCTGGCTCATCAACTCGACCATCGCCGCCATCCTCGCTCGCAGCCCGGGTCATCAGGATTTTATCCCGCCGAAAGATCGATGGCCTGGTCTATTTAGCGTATTTGGGTGCCATCAGTGCGCCCCCCAGAAGACGCGAGATGGTGGGCTGCGGTCCTCGTTTATCCTCCGACGAGCGGCTTGGACATGACGATGCTCGTAGGCGTGAAGCCCGACCGCTCGTAGAGGGCCCTCGCCCCGGGGTTGTGCCCGAAGACGTGCAGCTCCAGCTTCTCTGCCCCGAGCTCGGCCGCCTTCTTCTCCACAGCCAGCAGGGCCCGGGTCCCGTGGCCCTTGCGGCGGAGGTGTTCGTGGATGACGATGTCGTAGATCCAAACGGTCCTCCCGACGCCCGAATCCCGGACGGCGAGCCACACGGCCCCCACCTCCTCCCCCGCGGAACGGTCCCGCAGGAGGTACAGATGGTGGCCCTCCGTCCGCGTCCCATCCGCCAGCAGGCCGTCGACGTCCGCCTCGGCCCGGCCCGGGGCCTCCTCGGCGGACCACACCCCGGCCTTTGCCTTGTCCCAGGCGTATTCGCGGATCAGGTTCTCGCGGTAAGAGGGAAAGCGCTCCTCGGTCATAGCTACCAGTTCGATCACCTCCCCTCCTCTTCCAGAGGTTCTCAGGCCGGGGAGCGGGAGAGCCTGAGCACGGCCAGCTCGACCTGCAGCCCGTCGCGGAGGTCGCTGCCCCCCTTGAGCCCACTCTCCAGGGCAAGAACCGTCGCCAGGGCGCGTTCGAGGTCGCGCCCGTCGAGCTTGCGGCTCTGCTCCGAGAGCTTGCGGGCGACGAACGGGGGAACCTTGAGCTCCCTGGCGACCTCGGGCTGGGGCACGCCCCGCTCGAACAGGGCGCGGGCGCGGGCCACCAGCCGGAACTGGCGCCGGATCATGAACGTCAGGCGCAGGGGCGGCTCGCCGCTCGCGACGAGCGCCTCCAGCAACTCCACGGCCCTACCCCTCTCCCCTGCGGCCAGCGCGTCCACGAAAGCGAAGATGTTGGACTGGACGTCGGGCGGACAGAGAAGGTCCACGTCCCCGAGCGTCGCCGTCCCGTCGCCCACGTAGAGCGCCAGCTTCTCCGACTCCTGCACCAGCCGCATCTTGTCCCCGGAGACGCGTTCGGCGAGGTTCTCGGCCACCGCGTCAGGTAGGTCGAGGCCGAGCTTCTTCGCGTGCCCGACCAGCCACTTGACGAGGGCCCTGCCGGTCGGCTGCTGGAAGTCATGCACCTCGCCGTTCTTCTTCGCCGCCGAGAGCAACCTCTCCCTGGCTCCCAGCTTCTTTCCGAGGAGCAGCAGGTCCGCGCCCTCGGTCGGGCTCTGCAAATAATCCACGATGACGGATTTCTGGGCGGCGTTCCAGGCGTCCAGGTTACGCACCACCACGAACGGACCCTCGCCGAACAGATCGAACGAGTTGAGGGCGGAGACGACCGTCTGGGGCGACGTTGTGGAGGCGTCCGACGACTCCGCCGCCCTGCCCCGGCGCAGCTTCTCCACGCCGCGGGCTTTGCGCTCCTCGTCGTCGCCGAGCAACAGGTAAACGCCCACGACGGGTATTGTAGGGCACTTCGCGGCGCCGGACGGCGGCAAATTGGGAGAGGAAGCATGGAGGGTCGGGCTCTCCGGCTTCTCTAGGTGCTTCCAGAGCCGACGAGGACCAGCCAGAGCGTCGTCCACAGGAGCAAGAGGACCGCCCACAGCGGTCGGGTCTCCGGGCTGAACGCCCGTGTGGCCGCGACGATGGGGACGCACGCGGCGTAGAAGAGGGCGACGAGGTGCGGCGTCACGCCGGGGGTCGTTGTAGTTGCAAAGGGGAGCGAGGAGGCGAAGCGGGCGACCGCTATCAGGATGGTGACGAGGAAGCCGTTGCAGGCGTTCAGGGGGTAGGCGAGGGGGGGCGCAACGTTTCCTAGCAGGGAGCCGAGGAGGCCGAGGGTGAGGATGGGGCCTGAGATCGGGACGGCGATAAGGTTGGTCAGGACACCCACGGTGGAGATCTCGTTGAACGTGGCGGAGACGATCGGGGCGGTCGCAACCTGGGCCGCCAGGGAGACCGAGATCAGGTTAGAGATCGCGCGGGGCGGCCGGTCGAACGGCCGGAGCACGGTCCCCTCGACAAGGGAGTTCAGGGGCTCCCTGAGGAGCAGGATGCCGAACACGGCGGCGACGGAGAGCTGGAAGCCGGTGCTGTAGACGAGCAGCGGGTTGTAGGCGAGGACCGCGGCGAGCATGGTCGTCATAAAGTGCAGCGGCGAGACCTGGCGGCCGAGGGGCTTCGCCGCCAGCACGAATGTGGCAACCACCCCGGCCCGGATCGCCGAGGGCGGCGCCCCGGCCACGACGATGTAGATCCACGTGAGCAGGACGGTGATGCCGGCGCGGGCGCCCGGCGGCGCGGCGAGGAGGCGCAGCCCGAAGAAGACGACGGCCGCCAGGATGGCGACGTGCTGGCCGGAGATCGCCAGGACGTGGGTCACCCCGCTGCGCTGGAAGGCGGCCTCCAGCTCCTCGGGTATGAGGGAACGGTCGCCGAGGACCATGCCGCGCACGACGGCCGCCTCCGTCGGCCTCAGGCCGTGTCCCAGCGCCGCGTCCGTCCGGCGGTGGACGCGGCCGATCCAACCCCGGCCGTCCCCGACCGGGTACACGCCCGTCGCCTCCACGACCGCGCTTATCCTCTTCGTCGAGAGGTAGCGGGCGTAGTCAAATCCGTCCTCGCCGACCTCGGGGAGCGAGATCTCCCCGTCCACCCGAACCCTGTCCCCGACCCCGACGCTCAGGTCCCCGGCGAAGACCTCGACCCCGCCACCCCTCAGGACCTCCCGCCCCTCGTGCCACAGGTGCTCAACCCTCACGTCCGCCCGGTACCCGTAGCCGCTCTCTACCGGCGGCGAGGAGACCCTGCCGACGATTACCACCCCGCCAGGCTCCAGGCCGGCGAGCTCTTCCAGGGGATCCGGCGCGCCCGCGTGCGCGACCGCTACCCCCGCCCCGCCGGCCGCGAAGAGCGGCGCGAGCACCGCCATGAGACGCCATCCATCTGGTACCAGCCCCCGCCATACCAGCGTCCCTACGGAGACCACGGCGCAGGCCACCAGCGCAGCAGGAACCAGGGCCGGCGCGGCCGTGCCAAGGACAACGCCGAGCGCGAGGGTTGCGGCCCAGAGATCCAGACGGACCGCCGGGCGCAGGTCCAGACGGAGCCCCGTCCCCCGCCTAGACGGTGGCAAACGGTTCGATCTTCTGGATGGTCGTCGGGCCGATCCCAGGCACCCCCTCGAGCTCGTCGACCGTTGTAAAGGACCCGTTCGCCCGTCGGTACTCGATGATGGCCTCCGCCGTCGCCGGGCCAACCTCCGGCAGCTCATCGAGCTCTTCGACATCCGCGCTGTTGATGTCGACTTTAAGCGAGTCCTGCGACTCGGCCGCCACCTCCTCCAGCGAGGCCGTGTAGACGACCTTCGGCGCGCCCTCGGAGACCCGCGATCCGTAGAGCGCACCACCAGCCAGTACCGCGACGACCGCCAGCGAGACCAGCACCCGTGGACCATAGAGCCCCCACGAGCCGGGGTCCGTAACCCTTGAGGTGCCTGCCTCCCGCGTCGCGGTCTCGAAATCCACGCCTCGCATGGGGAGGTTTTCGGACACGCCGGGAGGGGGCTTTAGGCCTCAGGTTTCAGGCACGAGGTTCGGTTACCTACGCTGGTGGTCGTGCATGGTGCGTTCGGACTGCCCGACGGGATTCTCTCAAAACACGAGAGCCTCTACGGACCCCCTCTACTCAAGGTAGTGGTAGTCGAGGCTGTAGTCCTCGTCGAGGGCCTTCTGTATCTCCGCCGGTACCTCGCCCACGGGCTCCGTCCACAGGTGCATGTCGCCCCCGTCTTCCCTGGCGCAGAGGATGTTCTTCCGCCACCCGTCGGACTCCTCGGGAAAGTCCTCGCGGTGGTGGGCGCCGCGCGACTCCTCCCGGGCGAGGGCGCCGCGCATAACGGCCTCAGCCGCGGTCAGCATGGCCCGCAGGTTGAGAGCGTGCTCGAACCGCCGGCCGGGGGAGGGGTCGGGGATCGCAAGCTCCCCTGCACGCTTCTTGAGGTCCCGGAGCTTCGTGAGTCCCTCGCGCAGGCCGTCGCCGGTGCGCACGATGCCGGCGTGGACCCAGACGAGGTCGCGCAGCTCGTCGATGAGCTCCTCTGGGTCCCGTCCGCCGCCCCCAGTTCCGGCGGCGAGAACGTCGAGGGCCGCGGAGTGCTCCCGCGCCGCGCCCTCGTCGAGGGGGACGGGCGGCAGCAGGTCGTCCAGGACGTCCGTGAGGTGGGAGCCCAGGATCTTCCCGAAGACGACGGTCTCGGCCAGGGAGTTCCCCCCGAGCCTGTTGG
>JAUJMB010000109.1 GCA_030447045.1 Rubrobacteraceae bacterium
GAAGAGGGCGTTGAGGGTGTAGACCTCGGCGATCACGGCCTGCGACCAGAACGCCTCCGAGAACCCGAAGGCCAGAGAGCCCGCGGCGGCCGCCACGACGCGTCGGCCGAGGAGCAGCCCCGCCGTGTAGACGGCCGCGACCGCCGCGACGCCGTAGACGGCGGAGGCGAGGTTCACCCTGTAGGCCACGTCCCCCACGGGCAGGTAGGTGAACAGGTGCGTCAGCATCATGTAGGTGGGGTAGCCGGTCGGGTGGCCGATTCCGAGCGTCGGGACCGCCGCCTGCAGCATCGGTGAGTCGAGCGTGTACGGGGTGCCGTAGGGCAGCACGGTCGGCGCGAGCGTGGTGAGGTAGACGGCGCCAACGACCAGCGCGACCGCCGCGCCCGCGACGACGGCCCATGCGAAGGGGATCTCTTCTCGGTCTTCGGGCTCCGGGATCATGGCGGCCCAGCATACTACGCCGGATTACCGCCTTCCCCTGGGATATGGGGCCCGGAACCTTCTATATACTCCGGCCGTGGCGAAGCGCGGGTACACGCGGGACACGATCAGGGGCGGCGCGAGCGACTGGGACGTCTCGCGCCCCTTCTCGAGCTACGTACGCCTGCTCTCCACGCTCCTCGTCCATCCGGCCCGCTTCTTCGAGCTGCTGCCGAGGGTCCCCGACGTGCGGGCGCCGGCGCTCTTCCTCGCCTTCTCCGGGTTTCCGGCCGCCATCGTCTGGTTCTTCCTGGCGGGTGGGCTCCCCGCGCTCGTGGTCCTCGTCCTGCCGCTGCCGCTCTCCGTGCCGCTCGCCGGCCTCTACCACGCGGGCGCCCTCGGCGGCCGGTACGGGTTCGGGGTCACCTGGCGGGCGCTGGCCTACCCGCTCGGGTTCGTCCTGCTCTTCGCGGCCGTGCCCGTCCTGCGGTGGGCGGCGCTCGCGTGGGCCGCGGCGCTCCTGGTGCCGCTCGGCGTCGTAAAGACCCAGGAGGTGCCGGCGTGGCGGGGGTCTCTTCTCGGCCTCGTCGCCGCGGCGCTGATCGTTGCGACGGCCCTCGTCCTCTGAGGGCCGTCCGGCCCTAAGTATCCTCGGGCGGGTTCTCGACGTCCCCGACAAACTCCAGGGAGACGACGTCGGCCTCGACAAAGCCCAAAGACTTGTAGAAGTCGCGGGCGGCGACGTTGGCCCGGGTTGCGACGAGCTCGACGAGGGAGGCGTCGTGCTCGGCGGCGACCTCCCGCACCCGCGACATAAGCAGCTTTCCGACGCCGTTCCTGCGGTGGCCCTCGGAGACGGCGAGCATCGGGACCTCGACGACCGCGTCGCCGTGGGCGAGGTCCGGCTTGATCCAGAGGCTCACCACCCCTGCCACCTCGCCCCCGACCTCGGCGACGAAGACCCTGGCCCCGGTCTCCCCGAGCAGCTCTTCGAGCCGCGCCCGGACGGCCCCCTCGTCCGGCGGCGCGTCCCCCACGGCCCTGGCGAGCTCGCAGGCAAGGGCGTGGATCTCCGCCGCGTCCTCCGACCTGGCCCCCCTTACCTCGTACTCGGCTCCCATTATCCTCCCGGTCCTGTTGTATGCGCTGTTACTTACCCCGAGACGCCCGGCGAAGAACAGGCGCCCCCGATGGCCGACGGAAGCCGCAATGGGCATACTGGGTCGCCAGAGCCACTGGCCACAGACACGGAGGACTGGGGAGAGCCATGGGACGCAGAGCGACGGTCGTGGTCCTCGACGGGCTCGGCGCCGGAAACGCCCCGGACGCCGCCGACTTCGGCGACGAGGGCGCGAACACGCTGGCGAACACCGCGCGGGCCGTCGGCGGCCTCGACGCCCCGAACCTCCGGGCCCTCGGCCTCGGCAACGTGGAGCCCATAGAAGGCGTCCCTCCCGCCGAGAGCCCCCGTGCCTCCCACGGGCTCATGGTCGAGCTCTCGGCGGCGAAGGCGACCCTCGCCGGGCACTGGGAGATGATGGGGCTCGTGCTCGACGACCCGCTGCCGACGTACCCCGACGGTTTTCCCGAGGACGTTCTCCTGAGGTTCGAGGAAGAGACCGGGCGGGGGGTTATAGGGAACAGGCCGGCCTCGGGGACCGAGATCATCGAGGAGCTCGGACCCGAGCAGGAGAGGACGGGATCCTGGATCCTCTACACCTCCGCCGACTCCGTCTTCCAGGTCGCCGCAAACACGGACCACATCCCCCTCGAAGAGCTCTACGAGGCCTGCAAAAAAGCACACAAGATGCTCATCGGCGAGGGCAGAATTATGGTCGAGCGCGTCATCGCCCGCCCCTTCCACGGAAGCCCCGGCTCCTACGAGCGGGAGAACGAGAACCGCCACGACTACGGCATCACCCCGCCCTCCGAGACGTACATGGACAGGATCAAAGAGGCGGGCCAAGAGGTCGTCGCGGTCGGCAAGATCCGGGACATCTTCGACGGCAGGGGCATCACAGAGCATCTGCCAGCCCCGCCCGACGACGACGCCAAAGTGGACGCCATCCTCGAAGCGCTCGGCCGCGCCGACTCGGGCCTCGTCTTCGCCAACCTCGTAGACTTCGACGCCAAATACGGCCACCGCCGCGACCCCCGGGGCATGGCCGGGAACATCAAGCGCTTCGACGACCGCCTGCCCGGATTGCTCGAAGCTCTGACCGGCGAAGACCTGCTCGTCATCACCGCCGACCACGGCAACGACCCGACCTTCAAGGGAACAGACCACACCCGCGAGCGGGTTCCGCTGCTCGTCTTCGGCGCCGGGGAGCCTAGAGACCTCGGCGTCAGGACAGGCTTCTCGGACGTGGGGGCTTCGGTGGCGGCGTGGCTCGGCGTGGATAAGGCCGGACTACCGGGCGAGAGCTTCGCCTAGCCTCCCGGAGGACCTGGCAGAAGTAGGGTCTCAGGCCGCGTTTGGGTGGCGGTTATTCGGCTATGGACAGTTCTGCCACGACCGGGTAGTGGTCGCTCGGGTAGAGGCCCGCCTCCTCGTCGGCGTCGCGCGGGATCTGGTGCGACAGCACCCCGAGGCGTCCGGCGGTGTCCCTGAGCAGGATCCAATCTATGCGCCCGAAGGGCTTGTCCGTGTCGCTCGGCTTGAAGCGTGAGCCCTTGAAGGCGTGAAAGGTGTAGGCCTGCTCGTCGTCGGTGTTGCCGGCGGCGAGGAAGGTGTCGGTGAACCCGTGCTCCCGGAAGACCTCGTAGGGCGCCGAGCCGGGCTTGCAGTTGAAGTCGCCGGTGACGATGGTGGGCGGGTGACCGTGGTTCTCGGCGGTCTCCTCGGTCTGGCGGACGATGAGGCGGTTGCCCTCGACGCGGGCCCGCTCGCTCATGTGGTCGAGGTGGGTGTTGGCGTGCAGGAGCGCGACGCCGGTCCTCCGGCACCGCAGCACGGCCCAGTTGGCCGAACGGACCACCTCGTTGCCCCAGCTCGCCGACGACTCCTCGGGGGTGTCGCTGAGCCAGAAGCCGCCGGCGTCGAGCTCCTCGAACCGCTCCGGGTCGTAGAAGATGGCGGCGAACTCCTCGAGCGTGTCCGTGCCGTAGGCCGGCCCCATGATGCGGGCGTAGCCGGGAAGGTCCCTCTCGTAGACCTCGAGGTTCGGGGCGTGGACTTCCTGGAGCCCGATCAGGTCCGGCGCGTAAGCCTCTATGGTGCTGACGTTGATCCCGGCCCGACCGGGCCAGGCGTTGATCCCGTCCCTGTGGGACGCCCCCCTCACGTTGAAGCTCATCACCCTCAAGCTGCGACCTTCCATGGCCCCTCCTCTGCGCCGTAGGGGTGGAATCTTACCCAAACGGCACCCGTCGTATCTCCGCGCAAAGAATCGGCCAGAGGGGTAAGTTACCCGCCGGAGAACAAACGAGAGGAGAGGTCTTTGAAGATAGCGGTGCTCACTAGCGGGGGCGTGGCCCCGGGCATGACGGCGGCCGTGCGGGCGGCGGCGCAGGCGGCTTTCGCGCGGGGCTGGGAGGCCGTGGTGGTCGAGGAGGGATACTACGGTCTGCTGGAGGGCAGCATCAGGCCCGTCGACCGCCGCGAGCTGTGGGGCTTTGTCCAGCAGGGCGGCACGGCTTTGGGCACGGGTCGCTCTTCGGAGTTCGAGGAGGGCGAGGAGGGCAAGGAGAGGGCCCTGGAGAAGCTGCGCGAGGCGGGCGTGGAGGGGCTGGTCGTGATCGGGGGCGGCGGAAGCCTCTCCGGCGGCCTGGAGCTCCACAAGCGCGGCATGCCCACCGTCGGCGTCCCCGCCACGATAGACAATGACATACCCCGCACGGAGTTCTCCATCGGGGTGGACACGGCCCTGAACACCGCCGTGGCGATCATAGACCGCATAAAGGACACCGCCACCGCCCACCGCCGCGCGATGGTCGTCGGCGTCCTCGGGCGCGACTCTGGCTACCTGGCCGTCACGAGCGCGATCGCGGGCGGCGCCGACGCCACCATCGTCCCCGAGTTCGAGACGGACCCGCAGGACGTCCTCGACCTCCTGAACGAGTCCTACGAGAAGGGCAAGCCGCGCTTCACGGTCGTGGTCGCCGAGGGCGCCTCCCCAACGGCGCAAGAATTCTGCGAGTTCGTCAACGACGCGGGCGGCAGCTACCAGGCCGACCTCACGACCCTCGGCCACATCCAGTCCGGCGGAACCCCGACGGCCTTCGACCGCATCCTCGCCGCCCGCCTGGCCGCCGCCGCCGTGGACGCCCTGGCCGACGACACCTCCGGGGTTATGGTCGGCGTCTCGGGGGAGGAGATCCACCACGCCCCCCTCGAAGAGATAGCCGGCGAGAAGCGCAAGCTCGACCCCGGCCTCTACCGCCTGGCCGGGGTCCTCTCCGCGCTCCCGGAAGGCTAGCCCGTCGGCCCGGCGCCGACGAACCGGGGATCACGGACAAGAACCGTGCCGGTCGCGACACGACCCCGCCGCCTTCCCAACCACAGATTGCCCGCATCGACCGTAGGGGCGGGTTTCGAACCCGCCCGCGCCCCGGGTATCCGCCAGCGCTAGAATGCCGCGGAGGACCTCAAGGAGGAGACCCATCGTGAGCGTCGTGCTCGAGGCCATAGAGACCAAGAAGAGGGGCGGGGAGCTCGTGGAGGGCGTCATCCGCGACGTCGTGGCAGGCTTTACCGCGGGCTCGGTGCCCGACTACCAGATGTCCGCGCTGCTGATGGCCGTCCTGATCCAGGGGATGACGGACGAGGAGACGCTCGCCCTGACGCGCGCCATGGCCGAGAGCGGCGAGACCTACGCGTTCCCCCATTGCGTGGACAAGCACTCCACCGGCGGCGTCGGGGACAAGGTGAGCCTGACCTCCCTCCCCATCGTGGCCGCCTGCGGCGCCCCGGTGGCCAAGCTCTCCGGCCGCGGCCTCGGCACCACCGGCGGCACCATAGACAAGCTCGAGTCCATCCCCGGCTTCTCCGTGGACCTCCCGGAGGAGCGCTTCCGCCGGCAGGTCGAGGAGGTTGGCCTCGCCATCGTGGAGGCCGGGGACCTCGCCCCGGCGGACAGGGCCATCTACGCGCTGCGCGACACGACGGGCACCGTGGACTCCCTCCCCCTCATA
>JAUJMB010000110.1 GCA_030447045.1 Rubrobacteraceae bacterium
AGCACGACGACGTCTACTCGGTTCTCCGAGAGGAGATCCAGGACACGCGACTCGTACTCGGCCTTCAGGCCAAGCGTTTAGGTGCGGTCCCGGATCTGGGTGACGGCCGGGTCGAAGAAGAGGTCGAGGATCCAGTCCGCGGCGATCCTGGCCCGGCTCTGCGGGCTCTCGAGCTTGTACAGGTACGTGGCCCGCCAGAAGAGGGAGGCTATGAGGCCGCTGAACTTTACGTTCATCACCTGGTTTACGGCGAAGTCGCTTCCTATCTCCACGAGCTGCCCCACGGGCTTGTAGTCGAAGGGCCTCATCTCCCGGCCGTCTATGGCGGCGAGGATGTTCTTCGCCACGAGCTTGCCCTCCTGCACGGCGGCCTGGGCGTTCGGCGGCACCGGCGTCCCGTCCTCCTCGATCGTGGCGGCGCAGTCGCCGATGCCCCAGACGTTCTCGTGGCCCTCGACGCGCATAAAGGCGTCGGTCTTGAGCCCCTTCCGCTCGTCGGCTGGGAGGGGCAGGTCGTCAAGTTTCTCGCTCGCGCGGGCGCCGGCGGTCCAGATGGCGTTCTCCGTCGGGATCTCCTGCCCATCCGAGAGGATCACGCGGTCTGCCCTGATCTCCTTTGCCTTCACCCTGTTGCGGACCTCTATCTGGAGGTCGGCCAGCTGCTTGCGGGCGGTTCTCCTGAGGGCGGGGTCGAGCTCTTTCAGGATCTGCTCGTTGCTGTCGACGAGCACGATCTTGACCCTGTGCGGGTTTATGTTCGGGTAGTCCGGCGCCAGGATGTCGTGGACGAGGGCGTGCAGCTCCGCGGCGACCTCGACCCCCGTCGCGCCGCCGCCTATCACGACGAACGTCAGGCGCGAGTCGGGCACGTCGCCGTGGGCGAGCGTGGTCTCCTCGTAGCGCTCGATCACCCTGTTCCTTATGGCCTCGGCGGCGCTTATGCCCTTGATGCTTATGGCGTGATCCTCCACGCCGGGGATGCCGAAGTACGCGGGCTCCGCCCCGAGCGCCAGCACGAGGTGGTCGTAGGGGAACTCCCGGCCGTCGGCGACCACGCAGCGCTTCTCCAGGTTCAGGCCCTCGACCTCCGCGCGGCGGAAGCTGGCGCCGTCCCGGATCAGGGCCCGCCTCAAAGGTTGCGCCACGTTCTTGGTGTCTATGTCGCTGCTGATGCACCCGGCGAGCATGGGCCAGAAAGTAAAGAAGTTCTCCCTGGAGATGACCATGACCCCGACGTCGTCGCGCCCCCGGGTCATCCGGCATAGGGTCTTGGCCGCCGTGTACCCCGCGAAGCCGCCGCCCAGGATGAGCACGCGGTTCGGGAAGTCCTTGTAGGGCGCCCGCTCCCACGGCTCGTAGCGGTGGCCGGCCCCGGAGAACAACAGGCGCCGCGCCGCCTCCGCCGCGACCGCCCCGCCCAGCGCCGTCAGCGCGCCCCTCGCGAACCGGTTCAACCCACGCCTCCCTCGTCTGCGGACCGTCGACGGACATACTAATGCGCCCCACGCCCGAATGGAAACTCGAGCCTCCGGCGGGTGGCCTGATCCGGCAACCCCCGCCCGCCCGTACCCCTCGCTAAAGCCCTGAAGGAAGGAAACCCCGTGACGCCCGCGAGAACACTATCCTTGTTCCTGATCCTCGCCTCCCTGCTCGCGGCCTCCTGCGGGCCCCCTCCGACGGAAGGCTCGCCGGGGCCGTCGCCGCAGGCCTCTTCGCGCGCAGAAGCCGCCGCGAGCACCCCGCCCGCCGAGAAGACGATGGAGGAGACCACCTCCGCGCCCAAGAAAACCCTCGAGGGGACGGTGGCAGAGACCACTTCCGCCGCACCCGAGAAAGCCGTGAAGAAGACCGAGAAGAAGGAACCGGAACCGAAGCAAGAGCCGGCAGAGAAGATCGTTGAGGTCGAGATACAGGGGCTCCTGTACCTCCCCGGCCCCGTCACGGTCTCGCCCGGCACGACGGTGCGCTGGGTAAACAAAGACCAGGCGCTCCACACGGTCACCTCTGAAGGTTCGGGAGGACCGCTGGCATCGGAGAAGCTCGGCCGGGGCGATGCCTACGAGTACACGTTCCGCGAACCGGGCCAGTACGACTACTACTGCGTGGTTCACCCGTTCATGAAGAGCGGGGTCACCGTCGAGTAGACGATCCCCCCCAAAGCGGTGCTAGTATGCCCGCCGTGACCGAATCCCATCCCGCAGACCCCCTGCAGCAACTCCTGGAGCGCCTGGCGACCATAGGCGACGTGCGCTCCGCCGCGTCGGTCCTCGCGTGGGACAGGCAAACCTACATGCCCGCGGGCGGCGTGGAGGGCCGCGCCCGGCAGCTCGCGACCCTCGCCCGCCTGGCGCACGAGATGCTCGTCTCGAACGAGACCCGGAGGCTCCTGGAGGCCGCCGGACACGGGGAGCCGGGCTCGGAGGAGGCCGCCCTCCTCCGGCTCTCCCGCCGGGAGCACGGGCGGGCCGCGAGGCTGCCAGCCCGCCTGGTCGAGGAGACCACCCGCGCGACGGCGCTCGCCGAGCCTGCCTGGATGCGGGCCAGGGAAGTGCCAGACTGGGCCCTCTTCGCGCCCCACCTGGAGAAGGTTTTGGCGCTCAAAAAGGAGCAAGCCGAACACCTCGGCGGTGGAGAACACGCTTACGACGCCATGCTCGACCTCTACGCCCCGGGGTCCACCACCGCGGGCCTGCGCCGGATGTTCGACGAGTTGAAGGCCGGGATACTCCCGCTCGTCCGCGGCATCCGCGGCGGCCCCGACGAGGACCGGGAGGCGCCGCTGCGGGGCGAGTTCGACGAGGAGAGGCAGGAAGAGTTCGGGCGGGAGGTGATCTCGCGCTTCGGCTACGACTGGAGCCGGGGCCGCCAGGACAGGGCCGTCCACCCGTTCTGCATCAACTTCGGCGGCCCCGACGACGTCCGCATCACCACCCGCGTCGACAGGAACCTGGTCCAGATCGCCCTCTTCGCCTTCTGCCACGAGGCGGGCCACGGCCTCTACGAGCAGGGCGTGAATCCCGCCTACTCGCGCACGCCCCTGACGGGCGGCGTCTCGATGGGCGTCCACGAGTCCCAGTCGCGCCTGTGGGAGAACCTCGTCGCCCGCTCGCGCCCGTTCTGGTCCCACTTCTACCCCAGGCTTCGAAGCGTCTTCCCCGATGCCCTGAACGGGACGGGCGCCGAGGGCTTCTACCGGGCCGTCAACGCCGTGCGGCCCTCCCCCATCCGCACGGAGGCCGACGAGCTTACCTACAACCTCCACGTCCTTCTGCGCTTCGAGCTCGAGGTGGACCTCTTCGAAGGCGACCTCTCCGCGGCCGACCTCCCCGAGGCCTGGAACGCCAAGACCCGGGAGTACCTCGGCTTCACCCCCGAGACCGACGCCGTGGGGGTACTCCAGGACACCCACTGGGCCCTCGGCCTCTTCGGCTACTTCCCTACCTACGCCACGGGCAACGTCCTCTCCGTTCAGCTCTTCGAGGCGGCCGTCCGGGACCGTCCACAGATACCGGACGAGATGGGGCGCGGCGAGTTCGGGGCGCTCCTCGGCTGGCTGCGGGAGAACATCCACCGCCACGGCAGCCGCTACGAGCCAGACGAGTTGATAGAGCGGGCGACCGGCCGGCCTTGCGATACGGCCCCGTACCTGCGCTACCTGAAAACCAAGTTCGGCGAGCTGTACGGGATGTAGCCGGTCGGCCCGCTGGGCCCTTCGGGCTCCGCTCTCGGTCGTCAGTAGGCGAGGCGTCGTTTGCTCGGCCGCAAGCACCGCCCGGTTGGGCCAACGATTAGCCGACTAGCTGAGATGCCGACCGGCCGACTAGCTCAGCACCCACGTGTCTTTAGAGCTGCCGCCGGCGCTGGAGTTGACGACGCGGGTGCCGGGGCGGGCGACGCGGGTCAGGCCGCCGGGCGTGACGTGATCGAGGGCGGGGAGCACGAACGCCCGCAGGTCTACGAAGGCCTCTTCGGGCTCGTTCCGGCCGTTGTAGGTGAGGTGGGTGGAGAAGTCCAGGCACTCCTGGGCGACAAAGCTCGCCGGGTGCTGCTTTACCCTGCGGGCGGCGGCGTCGAGGTCCTCGCGGCTGGCCTCGGGGCCTATGAGCATCCCCTGGGCCCCGTAGCCCTCGCGGGGCTTTAGGACCAACTCCGGCAGGCGGTCGAGCACCTCCGCGCGGGTCTCCTCCTCGATCAGGGAGTAGGTCGGGGCGTTCTGGAGGAGGGGCGTCTCGCCGAGGTAGCGCTCGATCATGGAGGGCACGAACGGGAAGACGGCCTTGTCGTCGGCCACCCCCGCCCCGAAGGCGTTGGCGAAGCCGATCCTGCCGTTCAGGTAGACGTCTCTCATCTCGGGCAGGTCGGTGTCCACGTAGTCCTCGTCGAAGCGTCGGTACATGGCGTCCAGGCGGCGCCCGTCGGGGCGGGTCCGGACCTCGCCGCCCTTCACGAAGCAGTCCGAGAGGGTGAGCAGCGGGAGGCCGCAGGAACGCGCGATCCGCTCGTGCTCGAAGAACGCCGAGTCCCTCGCCCCCCTCGTGACTACCGCGACGTGCGGGTCGGCCACGCCCGGCGGTACGGCCCGCAGGAGCGATTCCTTGAGCCGCGAGTAGTACGAGAAGATCTCCGCCACCCGGTAGCCCTCGAAAAGCTCGGGCAGGAGCTCCATCCCGACGCGGCGGATGACGTCCGTGTAGGCGATGCCGCTCGGGACGCGGGCGTTGTCCTCGAGGACCACGTACTCGCCGGGGCTGACATGGACGACGTCGGGGCCGTAGACGTGGACGGGCGCCTCGCCGGGGTAGGCGTGGGGCCTGTAGAAGACGCTCTCGCGCACCACCTCGTCCGGCACGACGTCCTGGTCCCCGCCGTAGACCTCGCGCAGCCAGGCGTTTATGGCGCGTCCGCGCTGGGAGAGGCCGGCCGAGAGGGTCCGCCAGTGGTCGGCGGGTATTATCCTCGGTACCCAGTCGACGGGGAAGATCCTGTCGGTGTCGTCCGGGTCGTCCGGCAGGACGAAGGTTGCCCCCATCCCCCGCAGCTGCCCGTTGGCGCGTGAGATCCTGCCGGCGAACTCACCCTCCTGCATGGCGCCCAGAGCGCCCAGCAGCGGCCGGTAGTGCTCGCGCGCCCGGCCGTCCCCGTCGAAGGCCTCGTCGAAGAAGGTCGGCTTCAGGGCGGGAGCCCCGGTTCCGGTTGGGGCCGATTCGTCGTGGATCACCTCCACCCTCCATGCGCGTGTCGGGTTCTGTCCTGACGGATCACGGCGCCAGAATACGCCACCCTTCGCGAACATGTAATGGTCGCCGGGATGAATTTCCGCGGTTAACGCAGAGGCTTGGGACGCCCGTACCGGGTACGGGCACGCCGGATGCGGTGGCGGAGGCGGTGAAAGGCAGGTCCGGCCGCCGTCTCGCGCCCTTTCCGAGACCGGCACGCCTGCCGGGGGGTACGCACCACGGGGCTTCGCCGGATCTACGGGAGGTTCAACCCGCGCT
>JAUJMB010000111.1:0-1530 GCA_030447045.1 Rubrobacteraceae bacterium
GGGACGGGGTGGTGCCGGTAGGGGCGGCGCTGCTGCCGGGGTCCGAGACGCTCGTCCTGGAGGGGCTGCACCACAACCGCAGGCTCGGGCGCTGGTACGGCTCGGACGCCGGGGCCGTCGGGAGCTGGTGGCCGGAGGCGCCGCGGGTGGGCGACCTCCTTGTGGGAGGCGCGGGCGCGTAGTAGCCTCCAGAATGCCCCGTAGAAGAGAAGGGACAGAGATGCCGTCCGACGGCCGCCGCAGGGCAAAACAGGATGAGTACCCCTGGAAGGTCCTCGGTGCCGACGCCGAGGCGCTCAGGAGTGCTATGGGCCACTTCCCGACGGGCGTGACGGTCGTCACCAGCGGCCGGGAGGAGCGGGCCGAGGGGATGACGGCGAACGCCGTGATCTCCGTTTCCTTAGACCCCCTGCTCTTTCTCGTCAGCGTCCACAGGGACGCCCGCCTGAACGCCCGCATAAAGGAGGAGGGGCACTTCGCCGTGAACCTCCTCGCCGACGACCAGGAGGGCCTCTCCAGGCTCTTCGCCTCCCCGGAGCGCTCCAGCGGCCCGCAGGCCGTCAACTCTTTGGGCGGAGGCTACGGCTCGACGGGCGACCCGCTCGCCGCGGGGGCCTTGGCGGCCATCGAGTGCGAGCTGGCCGAGACCTACGCCGGTGGCGACCACGACCTCTTTCTCGGGCGCGTCGTCGGCGTGAGGCTCGGCGACACGAGGAAGGGCCCCCTGGTCTTTCACGAGGGCCGCTACCCTTCCCTCGGCCCCGCCGGCGGCCCGGGCGACTCCGGCGCCTTCATGGACTCCGTCCGGGGCTTCGACGCCCGCATCGGGCGCCGCACCCGCCGCTAGATGTTCCGCCGCTCTCTTCTCCCCTTCGTGAGGCCCCGTCCCTCGGACGCGCCCGGCCTCCTCTACGACGGGGGGGTCGAGGAGGACGGCGTCATCCTCTCCGGCACGACCCGCCTCCCCGCCACCGGCGAGACCTACCCGGTAGAGGGCGGCTACCTCGACCTGCTCAAGGAACGCCTCGGCGGCGACAACATAGCGAACCTCACCAACTTCCTCCCGGGCGCCGGCCGCGGCTACGAGCCCCTCTGGCGCGTCCGCTCCCTGGACCTGCTCACGGGCGAGAGGTTCCCGAACAGGCGCGAGCTGGAGATCATCGCGGAGAAGGCCGGCCTCGAGCGCGGCGGCCTCTTCCTCGACCTCGGCTGCTCCGCGGGCCTCTACACCCGCTCCCTCGCCCTCTCTCTAGGAGACGCAGGAGACGTCGTCGGCATAGACATCTCCCCCTCCATGCTCCGCGAGGCCGCCCGCCGGGCCCGGAAGGCCGGCGCGGCCCCCTCCTTCGTCCGCGCCGACGCGGCCTCCCTCCCCTTCGCCGAAGCCACCTTCTCGGGCGCCGTCTGCGGCGGCACCCTCAACGAGCTCGGCGACCCCGCGCTGGCCCTCGGGGAGGCCCGCCGCGTCCTCCAGCCCGGCTCCCGCCTCGCCATCATGGGCATCCTCCGGGCCCGGACCCCGAACGGACG
>JAUJMB010000111.1:1630-5493 GCA_030447045.1 Rubrobacteraceae bacterium
CTAGAACGCCACCCCGCAGCGCAGGATCACGTTCGCGTAAGGTGTTGCCTCCCCCGTCCTGACGACCAGCTTCGCGTTGGCACTCATACGCTTCAACTCGTGGTGGGGCACGAGGCCGAGGTCCGGCAGAAGGTCGCGAAGGACCCCGGCCACTTCGGGGTTCTCCCGCGTCTCCTCGGCGGCGGTGGCGCCCTCGACGACGATCTCCTCGAGCAGGCCGGAGAGCACCGTCTCGAAGGAGGGCACGCCCAGGCGGAAGGCGAGGTCCGCGACGGCCGGGCCCGGCGGGATGGGCAGGCCCGCGTCGCACACGACGACGAGGTCCGTGTGGCCGAGCCGGGCGAGCTCGCCGGCGAGGCGCGCGTTTATGATGCCGCCGCGCTTCACGAGCCCTCCAGGACCTCCGGGGTCGGGAGCGCGCCCTGCGCCCCCTCCCTGGTCACGGCCGCAGCCCCGGCGCGGACGGCGTAGCCCACCGCCTCCCGCAGGGAATCCCCCCGTGCGAGCCGCAGGGCCAGGGCGCCCACGAAGGCGTCGCCGGCGCCGGTGGTGTCGACCACCTCGGTCTCTGGGGCGGGCACGTGGCCCGTGTCTCTCCCCTCCGCGAAGACGGCGCCGTCCGCGCCGACCGTTACGACGGCGGACTTCGGCCCGAGTGCTAGCAGGTTCGAGGCGGCGGCGAGGGCGGCCTCCACGCCTTCGACCCCGCCGCCGAGCAGGAAGGCGGCCTCGTGCTCGTTGACGACCAGGGGGTCGAGGCCCTCGAGCACGGTCCGCGGTACCTCGAACGGGGGGGCGAGGTTCAGGATCGCGCGCGTACCAACCCCGCCCGCGACCTCGACGGCCCTGGCGACGCACTCGCGGGGCACCTCCATCTGGACCACGAGGACGGCGGCCTTGCCGATGGGCCCGCGGGCGGCGTCCACGTCCCCGGGGGTCAGGCGCCGGTTCGCGCCGGGCGCGACCGTGATGGCGTTCTCCCCGTCTTCCGTCACGGTTATAAAGGCGGTGCCCGTCGAGGAGTCGGGGGCAGGCTCTACGAGGGCCGTGTCCACGCCCTTCTCCTCGAGCGCCCGTACGAGCGGGCCCCCGAACCCGTCGTCGCCGACCCGCCCTAGGAGGGCCACGGACGCGCCGAGCAGGGCCGCCGCTGCGGCCTGGTTCGCCCCCTTACCCCCGTTGTGGGTCGAGAGCACGGCGTCGGTGACGGTCTCGCCCGGCTTCGGGCGTCGGTCGACCTTCAGGACAAAGTCCTGGTTTATGGAGCCCACGACGAAGACCTCTGCCACGGGGCTATTCTAGGGGAGCCGCCAGCTTCCGGCTGTGGGGGAGAACGGCGTGGCCCCCTACCTGCGCCTGAGAGCCAGTTGGCGCACGATAACGGAGGCCAGGGTGAGCGCGACGATCCGGGCGATCCCCTTGAGCATCGCCTCCGTCACGTCGTCCTTTACGCCCCTGCGCTCGGGGACCTGCTCCCCGATGAATTTGGTCAACGGGCGGGCCAGGATCTGGGATCCCACTATGCCCAGCGCCGTCACGAGCATCTTCTGTGTCCCGTCGCTCAAACCTGTCCTTTCCGGTGCTTGGGGTTCGCCGAGCCCGCGCATCTGCCGCGCCTTGTCCAGGCCGGCCACCGTGAGCTCGTAGTCCTGTCCGCCCCCGGCCGCCGGGTCGCCCGAGGCCCGGACGTAGCCCTGGTTGACCAGGTAGCGCAGGGCGACCTCGTCCTCCGTCGAATCGGTGTCCACCCCGGCCTTCGGGGCCGCGCCGCCCGTCGGGTCCCCCGGAACCACGAGCGGCACGGGCTCGTAGAGCTTCCCGCCGGAGAGGTCGTAGATCGCCCCGAGCAACCTCAGCGCCGCGTCTCTTACCTCGCTCTCAGCCAACCTCGGCTCCTCCCGCTCGCGTACCTGCTGCCTGCGCTCCTCCATCGGGCCCTCTGGCCCCTCCGGGCGGTCCCCGCGGCCCTCGCCGCCTTCCCTGCGCCACCGGCCCGGTTCATGTCCTCGGCCGCGTCCTCTCGTACGCCATGAGGGTACCCGCCGGGGGGCGGGCCTAACCCTTGCCCGGGCTCCGGAGACCACGGGACGCCCTGGGGAGGGGGTGTAGAATACCGACCCAGGCAACGTTTGACCGGCGGAAGAGCAAGGGCGGGACGCGTAGCGTGCAGGGAAGCGTCGTCGACAACCGTTACGACATCGTGCGGCCCTTGGGCAGCGGGGGCATGGGCGAGGTGTATTTGGCCCGCGACCGGACCCTGGGCCGCGACGTGGCGCTCAAGGTCCTGAGGAGCCAGTACGCCAACGACCGGGAGTCGGCGGAGCGGTTCAAGCGCGAGGCGACGAGCGCCGCGGGCCTCTCCCACCCGAACATCGTGCAGGTCTACGACCGGGGGGACACCGAGGATGGCTCCTCCTACATCGCGATGGAGTACGTCCCCGGCGGCACGCTCAAGGAGCGCATCGTCGCCGAAGGGCCGCTCGACGCCAGGCTCGCCGCCTCATACGGGTACCAGGTCGCCGAGGCCCTGGGCGCGGCGCACGCCAAGGGCGTGGTCCACAGGGACATAAAGCCGCAGAACGTCCTGATCACGGCCTCAGGCGCGGCCAAGGTGGGGGACTTCGGCATCGCGAGGGCCGCCTCGGCCGCCGGCGACGCCCAGACGAAGACGGGGACGGTGATGGGCACGGCGGGCTACATGGCCCCCGAGCAGGCCCTCGGCAGGCCGGCCACCCCCGAGAGCGACCTCTACTCTTTGGGCGTCGTCCTCTACGAGATGCTCACCGGCAGGCTGCCCTTCACGGCGGACAACCCCGTCGCCGTCTCCATGAAGCACGTCAACGAGGCGCCGCGTCCCCCCAAGGACCTGAACCCCGCCGTGCCCGAGGGCATGAACGCGGTCGTCATGAAGCTCCTCTCCAAGAGCCCCGAGGACCGCTACCCCGACGCCGAGGCCCTGGCCGAGGACCTCTGGCAGGTGCGGAGCGGCCTGCCGGTCGCCGCGGCCGGGGCCGTCGCCGGGGCCGACGAGGCGCGGACGGTCGAGGCCCCGACCAACCGGTTCGCCCCGGACGCCCGGCGGAAGGCCCCGGCCCCGGCACGCGCGAAGAGAAGCCGCGTGCCCTTCGTGCTCGCCGCCCTGCTGCTGCTCCTGGGCCTGGCCGGCGTCGGCCTGGCGCTTGCCGGGGGGACCGCCTCCGGCGTCGAGGTACCGTCCGTCGAAGGCCTGCCCAGGGACGAGGCCGTCTCCCGCCTGGAGTCGGCCGGGTTTCGGACGGAGGTCCGGACGGGGGAGGGCGGAGGAGAGGCCGGGACCGTGACCGGCCAGTCGCCGCCCGGCGGCAGCCGGGCCCGGGAGGGCTCGACCGTCACCCTGACCGTGGCCGCCTCGACCGTCGCCGTGCCGGACGTGGTGGGCCAGGACCTCGCGGGCGCGGAGGCCGAGCTGCAGGGCGCGGGCCTCACCGTGGGGAGCACCTACGACGTGCAGGGCGAGGGCGCCGCCGAAGGCGTAGTGGTCGAACAGGGCTTCGCCGCCGGGGCCGAGGTGCAACCAGGGACGCCGGTGAACCTCGGCCTGAGCACCGGCCAGGCGGCCCCCGTATCCGCGTCGCCGGCCTCCTCACCGGACGCGTCCGCTTCGCAAGACCCCGACTCCTCCCCCCAGCCGTCCGACCCGTCGGCCGACGCCTCCGCGGACGCCTCCGCCTCGCCCGCGGCCGACCCGCAGAGCGAGGAGGAATCCGAAGCGGCCGAGGAGGCCAGGGAGGAGGCCCAGGAGGCCAGGGAGGAAGCCGCGGAGTCCGAGGAGTTCGAGGCACCCAAGGCAAAGGCTCCCAAGGCAAAGGCTCCCAAGGCAAAGG
>JAUJMB010000112.1 GCA_030447045.1 Rubrobacteraceae bacterium
GGCGCAACGGCGACGCCATCAGGGACGGCCTCTCGGAGGCTGCCATCCCCTTCGACCTCGTGGAGATAGAGGGGCACTCCCGGACCTCGACGGCCATCGTCGACCCCATGAGCGGCTCCCAGACGGAGATCAACGAGTACGGCCCGGACGTGAGCCCGGCCGAGGCTCAGGAGTTCTCCCGCCGCCTGGAGCACCTGATGGAGTACGCCACCGCGGTCGTCTTTGCCGGCAGCGTTCCCCCGAACATGGAGGAGAGCTTTCTCGTCGGCCTCGTCCGCCGCGCCCGCGAGCGCGGCCTGTTTACGGTCGTGGACTCCCCGCCCTCGGCCCTGCGGGCGGCGCTCAAGGCCGACCCCTCGCTCGTCAGCCCGAACCAGCACGAGGCCGAGAGCGTGGCCGGCTTCGACTTTATAGAGGGGGACGACTTCCCCCTGGGCCTCTCCCGGCTCGTCGAGCTCGGGGCCGCCGACGCGTGCATCACCTCCCCCGAGGGCCACTCCTACCTGACCACCGAGGGCGGCATCGTCTCGGCCCTCGCCCCGAAGATAGAGTCCGTCTCGACCATCGGCAGCGGCGACGCCTACCTCGCCGGCCTCCTCGCCGGCCTCCTGCACCGGGGCCTCGCCCCCTCGGACGCCATCCGCCTCGCCGCCGGCTGCGCCGCCGCCAACGCCGAGACTTTGGGCGCCGGCGTCTTCGAGGCCCGCCGGGCCGAAGAGCTCGCCGAGTCCGTGCAGGTGGACCTCTTGGACCACACCTTGCAGGAGAGCTACTAGCTATCAGCGGTCAGCCGTCAGCTTCCCCTACTGCAGAGAATGGTTCTGTTAGCCGGAGATGCGGTGTTTTGTCTGCGTATCCGTGGCGCGTATTCACCGTGGAGTGGCGCATTTCGCTGCCCTTGCTGACCGCTGACACCTGACCGCTGACGGCGCTTATCATCGTGCTAGAATGGCCGGGTCGAGAAGCACTTTACGCGAGACGGAGGTACGGGTTCATGGCGGTTGCCGAGGTAACGGACGCCTCTTTCGAGAGCGACGTTCTGCGGTCTGATAGGCCGGTCATAGTAGATTTCTGGGCGCCGTGGTGCGGGCCGTGCAAGAGGATCTCGCCGATCCTCGAAGAGATGAGCGAGGAGCGCGAGGACGTCCAGTTCGTGAAGCTGAACGTGGACGACAACCCGCAGACGGCCATGAGCTACAGCATCTCCAGCATCCCGACCATCGCCCGCTTCGAGGGCGGCGAGGTCAAGGAGCAGGCGGTGGGCGCCCTGCCGAAGCCCCAGCTCTCGGCGCGGCTCGGCCTGTAGGGGAGACCCTTGGGCCCCCGATTGTAAGGAGGGGGCCCCAAGGTTAGAATTCTGGCCGGAGAGGCCCGGGGGCGCCGGTGATATAGCCGGTCGCCTCTCGGACGTGGTTCACAGAGAGCGAGGAGGTACGCGTATGAAGTTCAAGCCTTTGGGTGAGCGGGCGCTGGTCCGCGTCGTCGAGCGCGAGGAGACGACGGCTTCGGGCATCGTCCTGCCGGACACGGCCAAGGAGAAGCCGCAGACGGCCGAGGTGGTGGCGGTCGGGCAGTTCGAGGACGGGATCCAGGTGAGCGAGGGCGACGTCATCGTGTTCGCCAAGTACTCGGGCACCGAGATCAACCTCGAGGGCGACGACTACATGATCCTCGACGCCGACGACATCCTCGGCATCGTCGAGAACTAGCCAGCCAGAGGGCCATAGGTCTCATGGGGCGCCGGGTTCCGAGAGGACGCCCGGCGCCCCGGCTTTAGCCGCTTCTCCGGGACGAAAGGTAGAACGGTCCAGCACGCGCTGACGCTGCGGAGGGGAGATAGGGGACGGGAGGTCGTGGACCTCCAGACCCGTCTCCAGGCTTTGGGCTTCCCTCTGGGCAACCGCGGCATCGACGGCGTCTTCCGCGAGAGGACCGAGCTGGCCGTCAAGGACTTCCAGCGCTCTTTGGGCCTGCTGGCGGACGGGCTGGTCGGTCCGATCACCTGGCGCGAGGTCGTCGAGGCCGGCTACCGGCCCGGCGGGCGCCTCCTCTACCTGCGCCAGCCCCCGTTCCGCGGCACGGACGTAGCCGAGCTCCAGCGCATGCTCAACGACCTCGGCTTCGACCCCGGCTCCGTCAACGGCCTCTTCGACTCCCGCGCCGCCCGCGCCGTGCGCGACTTCCAGAAGAACGCGGGCCTCCAGGACGACGGGGTCGTCGACGACGCCGTCTTCAAGACCCTGAACACCTACGCCGCCCAGAGCCTCGGCACCCACCAGTTCCCGGACAAGAGCGGCGGCTACTTCCCCGAGGACCTCTTCTCCGGCACCATCGTGGTCGACGCCGCCCACGGCGGCAGGGACAGGGGGCACGTTGCGAAGGGGGACCTCTCCGAGGCCGACCTCAACCTCGCCGTGGCGCACGAGCTCGCCCAGATCCTGCCGGCCAGGGAGATCCTGCTCACCAGGAGCGAGGACGAGGAAGTCTCCGCGGCGGATAGGGCTTTTCTCGCCAACTCCTCGGGGGCGAAGATGATCGTATCCGTCCACCACGCCGCCCACCACACCCCCTCCGCCTGCGGCACCGCCTCCTTCTATTTCGAGCGTCTCGGCTACCGCTCCCACCGCGGCCAGATGGCCGCCACCTACGTCCAGCGCGGCGTCAGCCGGACGCTGGAGACCTGCGACATCGGCGAGTTCGGCCGCTCCTACGAGATCCTGCGCGAGACGAACATCCCCGCCGTGGTCCTCGAGCCCCTCCACCTCACCAACCCCAAAGAGCTCGACCTCGCAACCGACCCCTACTACCCCGCCGCCGTCGCCGAGGCCATAGCAAGTTCCCTGGAACTGTACGCGGGCAGGGACAAGGCGTTTATAACCGTCGGCTAGTCCGCGTCTCGTCTTCGCGGTTCGAACCTGCAACCGCCCCTCTCACGGATGCCGGGAGACCCCGAGATCTAGTCCATTTGGTCCATCCGACTGTTATTTGACCTTGCTATGCTGCCGCCGAGCGAGGCGAGCCCCTACTTTCCTAGAGGGAGGTAAGAGAGAGGAGACGGGCGGTACTTCTGGTTGTGGTAGCGGCGGCGGTGCCGGCCCTGGCGGGTGGGATGGTGCTGGCGGAGAGCAAGACCTGCGCGACCCTCGATTGCGTGGGCACCCGGGAGGCCGACACGATGACCGGTAGGGATAATGCCTCGGACCGGATAGCCGGCATGGAGGGCGACGACCAGATAGACGGCGGAGGGGGCAGCGACACCCTGTACGGCGACGAGGGCAACGACACCATCCACGTGAACGAGTTCAATGGAGCCGCCGTAGGCGACACGGTCAACTGCGGACCGGGCACGAAGGACAGGGTCTTCTTCGATAAGGGCGCCGACACCATCCACAAGAGCTGCGAGATCAGGAAGCCGGCCCAGCAGTAGCACCGTCGGCACCGGCTCGCGTCGAAGTGGTGGTGGCTAAGTGGCCGCCCAGGTTTCGGACCTGACAGCCACCGAAGGGCTGCTATAATCCGTCACTCAGTCGGGACGTAGCGCAGCCTGGTAGCGCGCCTCGTTCGGGACGAGGAGGTCGGAGGTTCGAATCCTCTCGTCCCGACTTTTTGAGCGGTCGGTTCCTGGCCGTCGGCTTTCAGCTTCTCTCTGGTCCACAGGTCATCCCCGCGAACATGCGACCTCCAATTCGCGGCAACACCTACACCGCGTGGTTCCGCCTACGACGTTCTGGCTGACCGCTGATACCTGAGAGCTACAAGCCCACTTCCTCCGCCTCCTCGAGCAACCCCTCCCAATCCTTGTACAGGCCGTCGAGGACGCCTTTTAGCTGGCGGTGCTCGGTCACGACCTCACGGGATCTGCGGCCGTCGGAGTAGAGCTCGGAGGTGGCGAGCTCTTTCTCGAGGCGGACGAGGCGGCGCTCCGTGGCGTCTATCTCGCCCTCGACGGCGACGAGGCGGGAGGCCACGATGCTCTCTTCTTTGCTCTGGCCGGGGCGGACGCGGCGGCGGGGGCGGCGCTTGCCGTTCTTCGGGCCCTCGTCGAGGCGGCGGTGGGCGCGGTAGTAGTCGTAGCCGCCGAGGTAATTGGTCAGCTTCTTGTCGTCGAGCTCGACGATCCTGGTGGCGAGCTTGCGGAGGAAGTAGCGGTCGTGAGAGATAAAGAACATAGTGCCCCGGTACCGGAGCAGGGCCTCTTCGAGGGCCTCGCGGGCCGGGATGTCGAGGTTGTTGGTGGGCTCGTCGAGAAGGAGGAGGTTGGCGCCGCTCACCACGATCTCGGCGAGGCTCAGGCGGTTGCGCTCGCCGCCGGAGA
The DNA here is from genome assembly GCA_030447045.1 of Rubrobacteraceae bacterium. The sequence goes on from JAUJMB010000112.1 coordinate 4,316, forward strand.
GGGCCGAGACCTTCTTGAAGACGTCGCCGCCGGAGAAGAGGAAGGCGCCGAGAAGGTCGCGGGCTTCGGGCGCGTCGAGGCCCGTGGCGCCCATCGCCTCCTGGAGGACGGTCTTTCTATCGTCGAGGCGGGCGAGCTGCTGGTCCTGGTAGGCGGGGGAGACGTTGTTGCCGAGCCGGACGAGGCCGCCGTCCGGGCGGAGCTCGCCGGTGGCGAGGCGCATGATGGTGCTCTTCCCGGTTCCGTTCGGGCCGAGGAGGGCGACCCGCTCGCCCCGCTCCACGACGAGGTCCAGGTCTTCCAGGAGCGGCTCCTCGGCGTCGTCGTGGGCGTAGCGGACGCCCTCCATCTCCATCACGACGCGGCCCGCCCGGCGCGTCTCGCCGCCGAGGTCCATCTTGACGTTCCTGTCCCTGGACTTCGGGTCCTCTATCTTCTCCATGCGGTCGAGAAGCTTCTGCTTGCTGCGGGCCTGGGCCGCTTTGGTAGCTTTGGCGCGGTTCTTCTCGACGAAGCGCTCGAGCTGGGCGCGGCGCTCGGCGTTCGCCTTCGCCTTGCGGGCGAGCTGCTCGGAGCGGGCCCTCTTCTCCTCGACGTAGCGGCTGTAGTTGCCGGTGTAGCGGTTTATGCGTCCGTCCTCCAGCTCTAGGATCGAGCCCGAGACGGCGTCCAGGAAGTAGCGGTCGTGGGAGACGACGAGGACGGCGCTCTTCGCGTTCTTGACGAAGCCCTCCAGCCACTCGATGGCCTGGAGGTCGAGGTGGTTGGTCGGCTCGTCCAGCAGGATCAGGTCGGGCTCTTCGAGGAGCAGCCTTGCTAAGGCCACCCGGCTCTGCTCCCCGCCGGAGAACGACCCGACCGGGCGCTTCCAGTCCTCCGGCGCGAAGCCCAAAGAGGAGAGGGTGGAGGCGGCGCGGGCGCGGTAGTCGTAGCCGCCGTCCCGCTCGAACTGGCTCTGCAGGCGCCCGTAGCGCTCCATCAGGGCGCCCGTGGGGTCGTCCGAGAGCTGGGCGCCGAGTTCCTCCAGCTCGCGCTCGCGCTCCATCAGGGGCGCGAAGGCGGAGGAGATCTCCTCCTCCACCGAACGGTTGCCGCGCTCGCCGGCGTAGAGCTTCTGGGCCGTCATCCCGACCTTCGCCTCGCCG
>JAUJMB010000113.1:0-2920 GCA_030447045.1 Rubrobacteraceae bacterium
GAGCGGCGGGACCTCTCGACCCTCAGGGAGATGGCCGACCTGATCGTGGACACCTCCGGCTACTCCGCGCTCGACGCCCGGCTGCGCTTCAAGAGGCTCGCCGAGTCGTTCTCCAGCAGGCTGACCCTCTCTTTGCTCTCCTTCGGCTTCAAACACGGCACCCCCCTGGACGTGGACACGCTGCTCGACGTCCGCTTCCTCCCGAACCCCCACTACGACCCGGACCTCAGGCCGCTCACGGGGCACGACGCGCCGGTCAGGGACGCGGTTTTGGGCTCCGAGGACTGCGAAACCTTCCTGCGCAAGACGTGCGACCTGCTCTCCTTCCTGATCCCGCGCTACGACGCCGAGGGCAAGACCTACTTCACGCTCGGCGTCGGATGTACCGGCGGACGCCACCGCTCGGTCGCCATCGTCGAGGAGCTCGCCCGGCGGCTCGAGGAGGAAGTCTCCGGCGTCGACCTCTTCGTCCGCCACCGCGACGTGGAGAGGTAGTTTTTCGGCAATCAGCGGTCAGGCATCAGCCGAAGCTTGCGACGCCAGATGCGGTAGTGACTTCGATACCTCGCCGCACCCCGTAACCCGATAAACTCCGTCATCGAGAGAAAGAAACACCGCCAGCAAACAAGCTGACCGCTGAAAGCTGAGGGCTGACAGCGCCGACCGAAGGGAGGCCGCATGTCCGGCATGATGGTCGACGGGGCGTGGAAGACCGAGGACGACATACCGCGGGAGAACGGTCGTTTCAGGCGATCGACTACGAGCTTTCGGGGTTGGATCTCCTCCGACGGCAGCACGGACTTCCCGGCGGAGGCGGGCCGTTACCATCTCTACATCGCGTGGGCCTGCCCGTGGGCGCACCGGACCGCGATCCTGCGCCGGCTCAAGGGCCTGGAGCATGCCATAGGGCTCTCGGCGGTCGGCTCGTTTATGGGCGACGACGGCTGGGCTTTCTACGACGAGCCCGGCGTCATACCCGACGCCGTCAACGGTGCCCATTTCCTGCGCGAGGTCTACGCGAAGGCAGATCCCGGCTACACCGGCCGCGTTACGACGCCCGTGCTGTGGGACAAGGAGCGGGGGACCATCGTCAACAACGAGTCCCGCGAGATCGTCCGCATGCTCGACACGGAGTTCGGCGGTATCACAACGGCTGACGCTGATTTCGCGCCGGACGACCTGCGCGAGGAGATAGACGCGACCATCGACGCCATCTACGAGCCGATCAACAACGGCGTCTACCGCTCCGGGTTCGCCACCACGCAGGAGGCCTACGAGGAGGCCGTGACGGACCTCTTCGACGCCCTCGACCACTGGGAGGAGGTCTTGGAGACGCGCCGCTACCTGTGCGGCGACCGCATCACGGAGGCCGACTGGTGCATGTTCCCGACGCTGGTGCGCTTCGACGCGGTCTACCACGGGCACTTCAAGTGCAACCTCCGCCGTATCGTGGACTACCCGAGCCTCTGGGGCTACCTCAGGGACCTCTACCAGTACCCCGGCGTCGCCGAGACCGTCAACATGGGGCACATAAAGCGGCACTACTACCGCAGCCACGGCTCCGTCAACCCTACCCGCATCGTGCCCAAAGGCCCGGTCCTGGACTTCGCGGAGCCCCACGGCCGGGAGAGGCTCTCAGGCTAGGGGACGCGGTTGGTAGCCGGTATACTGGCCGCCGATGGGTAGGGTGGAGGATCTCCGGGTGGTCGCGTTCGGCGGGGGTACCGGGTTGCCGGTCCTGCTGCGCGGGCTGCGCGACCGGGTGCGTGACCTGACGGCCGTCGTGACGGTCGCCGACGACGGCGGGTCGAGCGGCAGGCTCCGCCAGGAGCTCGGCGTCGCCCCGCCCGGGGACGTCAGGAACTGCCTGGTCGCGCTCGCGGGGCGCAAACGTCTCGCCGAGGTCTTCAACTACCGCTTCGAGGCGCCGGGTGACCTCAACGACCACAGCGTCGGCAACATCATCATCGCGGCCCTCTCGGACATGGCCGGCGGCTTCTGCGAGGGCGTCGAGCAGGCGGCGAGGTTCCTGCGCATCAAGGGCACCGTCCTTCCGGCCGCCACCGAGAGCCTGACGCTCGTGGTGCGCTACGCCGACGGTACCGTTACCCGCGGCGAGTCCGTGGTGCAGGGTGTCGGCAAGAGGGTCGCGAGCGTCTCCGTCGAGCCCGAGGGCGTGCCGGCCCCGCCGGGCGTGATCGAGGCCATAGAGAAGGCGGACGTGCTCGTGCTCGGGCCCGGGAGCCTCTTCACGAGCACCATCCCGGCGCTCTTGGGCTGCGGGGTCCGCGGGGCGCTGGCAGCCTTCGACGGCCCCGTCGTCTACGTCTCGAACGCGATGACCCAGCCGGGGGAGACGGGCGGCTTCGCCGTCTCCGACCACGTGCGCGCGATCTCCGAGCACCTCGGCCCGGTCGTCACCGACGTGCTGGTCCACAGCGGGGCGTTCTCGCCGGCCGTCCTCGCCCGTTACGAGGCCGAGGAGGCGGCCCCGGTCGCGAGCGACCTCGGGGCATTGCGGGGCATGGGCCTAAGGGTCCGCGCCGCGGACGTGCTCTCCCGCGACGACCGGGCCGGGGTCAGGCACGACCCGGATCGCCTGGCGGAGGAGGTGTGCGGGGCTGCCCTCGTTCGCCTCTGAGGTCCGCCGGCAGCTGGCCGCCGGCCTGGGCATGGGGCCGGAGCGTCGGACACGACCGGAGCTCGCCGGGTTGGTGGACGCCGCGGGCGCCTGGGACGAGGACGGCGTCACGCTCCGCACCTCGAGCGCCGCGGTCGCCCGCTCGGCCGTGCGGCTGTGGCGCTCGGAGTTCGGGCTCGAGCCCAGGCTCTACCCTACGGAGCCGGACCGCTTCGGGAGGACCAGGTACGCCGTGAGGACCGAGGGCAACGGCGCCATACAGGCCGCGCACGAGCTGCG
>JAUJMB010000113.1:3020-5385 GCA_030447045.1 Rubrobacteraceae bacterium
CGAGCCCGAAAACGACGAGAGGAGAGGGTTTTGGCAGTCCGAGTTGGGATCAACGGCTTCGGCCGCATCGGGATGCTCACCGCCAAGGCGGCCATCGAGCGCAGCGACGACGACATCGAGATCGTGGCGATAAACGACCTCATGCCGATGGAGTCGCTCGTGCTGCTCTTCAAGCGCGACACCGTGCACGGCATCTGGCCCGAGGACGTAACTCTGGACGGGAACATCCTGCGCGTGGGGGACCGCGAGATCAAGACCTTCGCCGAGCGCGACCCGAGTGCCATCCCCTGGGGCGACGTCGGCGCCGACATCGTCGTCGAGTCCACCGGCGTCTTCACCAACCGCGACGGCGCGGCCAAGCACCTCGACGGCGGCGCCAAGAAGGTAGTCATATCCGCCCCGGCCAAGGGTGTTGACGCCACCTTCGTCTTCAAGGTCAACCACGAGGACTACGACCCCGCGAGCCACGAGGTCGTCTCAAACGCCTCGTGCACCACAAACTGCATCATCCCGCTCGTGAAGGTGCTGCAGGACAACTTCGGCATCGATACCGGCTACATGACCACCGTCCACGCCTTCACCAACGACCAGAGCCTGCTGGATGCGGCCCACAAGGACCCGAGGCGGGCCCGCTCGGCGCCGATGAACATCGTGCCGACCTCCACGGGTGCGGCGCGGACGGCCGGTGAGATCTACCCCGACCTCAGGGGCAAGGTCGACGGCATGGCGATGCGCGTCCCCGTCCCGGACGGCTCCATAACGGACTTTGTCGCCCAGATCTCCAACGAGGCGAGTGCGGACGACGTGAACGCCGCCTTCAAGTCGGCCGCCGAGGGCGAGCTCTCCGGCGTCCTCGAGTACTCCGAGGCCCCGCTGGTCTCGAGCGACATCGTCGGCAACCAGGCCTCCTGCGTCTTCGACTCCCCCCTCACGATGTCCAACGGCCGCACCGTCAAGGTGCTCGGCTGGTACGACAACGAGTGGGGCTACTCCAACCGCACCGTCGACCTCGTGCAGTTCATGGGTGAGAAGCTCTAGGGAGCACGCTGCGCCCTACGGGCTCCGCTTTCAGCACGCTGGCTGCGCGCCTTTCAGCCCGCTCCGGCCTGCGGCCTCCGCTCTCGGCTAGTCGGCCAGTTGGGGGCAAGGCCGCGGCCCGGCATCGCGAAAACGACAAGCTGAAAGCCGTCGAAGACGGCGTGCTGAAAGCGTAGGCGTCAGCCGGAGCGGGCTGAAAGCTGGCGCAGCCAGCGTGCAGCGACGACCGAAGGGAGGAGCCATCAACAAGCGGAGCGTGAGGGACCTCGACGTGCGGGGCAAGCGCGTGCTGGTCCGGGTGGATTTCAACGTGCCGGTAAAGGACGGGGAGGTTACGGACGACACGCGCATCCGTCGGGCGCTGCCGACCATCCGGCACCTGCTCTCCGAGGGGGCAAGGCCCGCCCTGATCTCGCACCTCGGACGTCCCAAGGGCGAGCCCGACCCGAAGTACGCGATGGACCCGGTAGCCGGGAGGCTTGAAGAGCTCCTGGGCGAGCCCGTAACGAAGCTCGACACCGCGACCGGCCCCGAGGTCGGGAACGCGCTGGACGAACTCGACGGGGGCGTGGTGCTCCTGGAGAACTCGCGCTTCTACCCCGGCGAGACGAAGAACGACGCCGGGTTTTCGGAGGAGCTCGCGGCACCCTTCGACCTGTACGTCAACGACGCTTTCGGGGCCGCCCACAGGGCGCACGCGACGACGGTGGGGGTGGCCGAGGGGCTGCCTTCCGCGGCCGGGCTGCTGATGGAGGCGGAGATCGACTACCTCGACGGCGTCCTCATGGACCCCGAGCGGCCCTTCGTCGCCATCCTCGGCGGGGCCAAGGTCTCCGACAAGCTCGGGGTCATAGAGAGCCTGCTCGGCGTGGCCGACTCGCTGCTCGTCGGCGGGGCGATGTGCTTCACGTTCTTCCGGGCGCAGGGGTACGAGATCGGCAACTCCCTCGTCGAGGACGACTACGTCGAGGAGGCGAAACGCCTCATGGACGAGGCGGGGGAGAGGCTCGTCCTGCCGGTGGACGTGGTGGTCGCGGACGCGATGGAGGAGGGCGCCGAGACCGAGACCGTCCCCGTGGACGCCATACCTCCGGGCAAGATGGGGTTGGACATCGGGCCCGAAAGCGTCGAGGCGTTCCGGGGGGAGATCTCCGGGGCCAGCACCATCTTCTGGAACGGCCCGATGGGGGTCTTCGAGATCGACGCCTTCGCGAAAGGCACGGAGGGGGTCGCCAGGGCCGTCGCCGAGGCGAGCGAAGGCGGCGCGACGAGCGTGATCGGGGGCGGCGACTCCGTGGCCGCGGTGAACAAGCTCGGCCTCGACGAC
>JAUJMB010000114.1 GCA_030447045.1 Rubrobacteraceae bacterium
CGAGGCTGCTCCAGTTGAGCGCGTCGCGCTCCCCGGTCGAGCCGCGCGGCGGGCTGGTGTCCCTGAGGTCCCGGTCCGAGACCAGCCCGACCAGGCGCCCCCCGTCGACGACGGGCAGGTGCCGGATGTTCCTCTCCCGGCACAGCCTCCACGCCTCGCCCGCGCTCGCGTCCGGCCCCAAAGTCACGACATCCCGCGTCATGGCATCCCTTACCCGCAGCATACGTCAGGTCCTTTCCCTCGCGCCCACAAGTCTCTCCGGCAGCTTACCAGAAGCCGCGCCGGCCGCGGGGTCATCCCCAGACGTTCTCGGCCGTCCGCGCGAGGGCCCGGAGCTTGCGCTCTTCGTCCTCGACGCTCAGGGCGTTGCCCACGACGGAGGTCGCGAAGCCGCACTGGGGGCTTATGGCGAGGCGCTCGAGCGGAACGTACCGCGATGCCTCCCTGAGCCTGGCCTCCAGCTCCTCCGGCGTCTCGGGCCTGCCGGATTTGGTGGTGACGAGGCCGAGGACGGCGGTCTTGTCCTCGGGGACGTGGGCCAGGGGCTCGAAGGAGCCGCTGCGCTCGTCGTCGTACTCGAGCATGAGCCGCCGGGCGTTGACGTTGGCGAAGAGGTGGCGGGCGAGCGGCTCGTAGGAGCCGGAGACGAGCCAGCGGCTCCCCTGGTTGCCCCGGCACAGGTGGAAGGCGAACGTGACGCCTGGATGGTCCCCTATGACGTGGTTGTCCAGCTCCACCCCGCGGCTCATCCAGCGCTCGAAGGGCCAGCCGCGCTCCTCGTAGAAGCCACGGGTCGCAGGATCCAGCAGAAGCGGGTAGTGCGGGGCGTCGAGCTGGATGTATTCGGCGCCGAGGCGGACAAGCTCGTCCACCTCTTCCCGCAGGATCTCCGCGACGTCCTCCAGAAAGTCGTCCAGCGTCGGGTACGCCTCCCTCGACAGCTCCGGCGACCAAAGGTTCGCGTACATGCTCGGGCTCGGGAGCGTCACCTTCACAACCCTCTCCGTGCGCGCCCTGGCGTAGACGAACTCCTCGACCGAGAGGTGGCGGCGCCTGCGCAACTTGCCCACGACGCCGAGCTCCGGCGGGCGCGGCGTGTTCTTGTCCCCGACCCTCTCGTCGCCGTGCCAGTCGCCCCACAGCCAGGCGTCGATGGTGTGGCCGGAGAAGCCCTCCACCGCCTCCACCAGCTGGCTCTGGAAGGACTCGCGACGCATCTCGCCGTCGGTGACGACCGGGAGGCCGGCCCGCTCTTGCAGCGAGATCGCCCAGTCCACCGCCCGGTCTTCGATCCGCTTGAACTCCGGCGCCGGGATCTCACCGACCGCGTAACGGGCGCGCGCCTCGAGCAACTCCGGCGGCCTGAGCAAGCTCCCAACGACGTCGGCGCGGATGGTCCCTGCCCCGGTCACAGGCGGCACCGGTTAGTCCCTGGCCCCGAGGCGGTCCACCTCTTCGCAGTCCCCGGCGACGCGGTCCGCCCCGTGGGCGACCACCGTGTCGTCTCCGGGCCCGCAGGAGATGGTGTCCGACTCGAACGGGAGGCTTGGCGGCCCGGGTCCGAAGCCGGGGACCGCGATGACGTCGTCGCCGGCGCCGCCGGAGAACTCGTCCACGCCCGCGTCGTCCAGGAGGATGTCGTTCCCGGATCCCCCGAACACCTCGTCGTCGCCGGGGTTGCCGCCGAATGTGTCGTCCCCGAGGCCGCCGCGCACGACGTCGTCCCCGGCGAGGTCTATGAGGGTATCGTCGCCCTCCTCGCCCCGGAGCAGGTCGTCGCCGCCCCTGCCGTCGAGCGAGTCCTTCCCGGGCCCGCCCAGCAGCGTGTCCGGCGCGTTGTTGCCCGCGAGGTCGTCGGCCCCCGGCGTACCCCCGACGACCGCCGCGAACGCGGTACCGCCGCCAAGGGCGAGCAGGCCCGCCGTCAGCGTGGCAAAAAGGATCGTGCGCCCCATCTCGCTCCTCCCCGAAGGCGGACACCGTTCTCCCTCGGGATTCTACGCAGCGCGGCGCCCGGGCGCCAACCACCCGTAGGGCTTCGCACCTCCAATTTGGGATGGTCCGTCCCCGGCTGCCGGGTCGGGCATCGCCGCTCGCGGACACGCGAAAGGCGGACCTCCGGGAGGGATACCCGCCCTTCGTGGGCTTTCGCCTATGGCTACTGGGGACCCGCTACTTGCGGACCACCAGCGTGTGGGCGACTGTCGCCGATGCGCTGGTGGTTGCGCGAGGCGAGCACCGCGACAAAGGCGACGAGGTAAGAGAAGAAGCCGTCCACGGTGCGCAGCACGGTCCTTACGGCGGCGGCCTCGAGGCCGGGAACGCCGCCCGTGTCTTTTCGCACCACCCGCCAACCCCCTCCAGCCGCGGCCCACGGCGTCGGAGGTACGCGGCCCCATGGGCCTACGTTTTAGGCGGGCGGGGGATCAGGAAGGGCACCTTCTGGCGGTAGCGCTCGAAGGCCTCGCCGTACGCCATACGGAGCCGGCGCTCCTCGTGCATGGAGCCGAGCACCACGTAGAGGGCAGCGAGCGCGGCGAGCGTGGCGCGGTTCACGGTCATGCGGGGCCACAGCAGGAAGAAACCGAGCGCCCCGAGGTTGCCGGGATGCCGCGTAAAGCGGAACGCCCCGGACGTCTCCATCTCGCCGTCGGAGCCCATCGGGGGCCCCTGCGCCTCCGGTTCCGGGCGCGAGTCGGGCCCCTTCAGCGCCTTCCACAGGGGGACGAGGCCGGCGAACTCCAGCACACCGACGACCCGCACCCCCGAGAAGAGCACCCCCAACGAGAAGATCTGGCCTGCCCGAAAAGCCCAGGACCACGGCGGCCCCGTCCGGTACATCTCGCGGTCGGGGAGGCGTACCAACTCCCTCGCCGCCCAGGCCACCGTCGCCACCGACTGGGCGTTGTACGCCACGCGGTAGAGGCCGTCGCGGGACCGGTCCCCAGCGATTCGCGCGCTCACGTCTTTGGCCCGCCTGGAGGCCAGCAGGCTGTGGATGCCAGCCCAGATCGCGCAGATCAGAACTACCCGCCCGGGGGCGGCGCCCTCGTCCGCTCTCGAAGCCCCTCGCCCTCTCATCCGTTCTCCTCTTCTTGCGCCGGGTGCCGTCGGCGCCGCGGCGCGCCCACGATCCGGACAGCCCGACGGGCACCCGAACATCCCGGAGCGCCGACGGAGCCACGGTCGGGGCTTCGCGCCCCGCAGGCGCCGGCCCCCGTCGCCGTCAACATTCTACGCGCCAGAAGACGAGGGGGGCCGGGCAACGCCATGGGCGCCCCGCTCCGACGGACGGAGCGGGGCGCCCACGGTGGTCGCCACCCCGGGTAACGGGGTTGCGCGTTCTACGGGAGGAAACGCGACAGGGCGCTGAACTTCGTCGACTCGGTAGCCTTCATGGAGAGGATCGTCGTTACGCCGAGGATGGCGCCGGTGATCCCGATGTTGATGTTGCCGAGCTGGTTCACCGAGCGCAGGAGGCCGGCGGCCTTCTCGGGCGTGGAGGACGAGGGCGTGGTACCCGAGGCGATCGGGACCGCCCCGTCGGGCGCCTGGCCCGTGAGCGACCTGCCCTGCACGACGCTGGCGAGGCCGGTAATGGCCCCGAGGGCGAACAGGACGTCCTTGGCGAGGACGAGGTTCCGCGTCTGCTGGTCGATCTCCTTGCCGGAGAACCCGAGCCGCCCGGGGAACCAGGTGAGGGCCGCCGTGGCGAAGGAGGCCATGTTGATGGCGTTGTAGCGGTTCCAGGTGGTGTTCAGGATCTTGCCACGGTCGGCCTCGGAGTCGAGGGCGCTGAGGCTAGGGTTCAGCGCGGTCTTGCCGAACAGCAAGCCCCCGAAGCAGGCGCCCAGCCCCAGATTGTGGAGCACCCAGGCAACGGTAGAGAGCGTACGCACTATAAATCTCCTTTCGACGTCTACGTAGCTCCTACGGTCCCCCCAAATCGCCAACTCGAAACCGCACCGCCCGCAGGGGGGATTTTTCCCCCGATTTCCGCGACGATTGCCGCGGTCCCTGCCGGAAGGCCCCAGCGGGGGTCCGAAGACGAGCCCCACCACGACCGCATCTTCCGCCAGCGGGGCCCCCGGTAGCGGCCAACCGGGCGCGCAGAGGGTAAGGAGCCTAAGAACGTGGTGGAGCCTGCCCCCGGGCTGGACCGGTCCGGCGGGGCTACTTCCGCCATCCCCGGGCCCCGGGCGAGACGATTAGCGCCGCGACAAGGGCCCCGGCCGCCAACAGGCCCGCCGTGGCGTAGAGGGCCGGATAGTAGGAGCCGAGCAGGTCCGCCGAGCGTGCCAGGAGCACCGGCGCGCCGAAGCTCGCGGCGGCCGAGGCGCTGAACACGGCAGCGTAGACGGTTCCGAGGCCCCTGGCGCCGTAGTAGGCGCCGACCAACGTCGAGATCGTGCCGTAGCCGCCCCCGTAACAGCTCATCACCACCATGCACAGGACGGCGAAGACCGCCAACGAGCCGACCGCCAGCGTCGGCATGAGCGAGAACGCCACGGCCTGCAGGCAGAACATGGTCAAAAAGACGGCGCGGCCGCCGATCCTGTCAGAGAGGGCAGGCCACAGGAGCCGTCCCGCCGCGTCGGAGACGGAGATGATCGCCACGAAGGCGGCGGCCACGGCGGCCGAGGCGCCGCCGATCGATCCGGCCATCACCCTGGCGTCGGAGAGGATGGCAAGCCCTGCGGTCGAGTTGAGAAAGAACACGACCCAGAGGGCGTAGAGCTGCCACGTCCTGATGGCGTCCCTCAGGCGCCACGCGCCGCCTTCCGGCACCCCGCCCTCCGCCGCGGACGGCTCCCCCCCGCCGGCATGTACGCCCGACGGCCGGGACGCTTCGGGCGGGTACCTCACGAGCCAGGCGGCCCCGCCGATCACGACGGCGTAGACGACCCCGAGGACGTAGAAGGTCCCGAGTGGCCCGCCCGTCGCCGACAGCAGCCACTCCATGAGGGGGACGTTGACCAGCGGCCCCATCCCGAACCCGACAAACGCCACGCCGTAGGCGAACCCAGGCCGCTCCGGGAACCAGGGGGGCAGCGCCGCGATCGGGGCCATCACGGCCAGCCCCAGCCCGACGGCGGCCACGAGGCCGTAGGTCAGGTACAGCAGCGAGAGGCTCTCCCCGGCGAAGCCGCCCAGAGAGACCCCGACCCCGTAGACGACGGCGCCCGTGACGCCAACGGCCCGGGGGCCGACCCTGCCCACCAGGAGCGCGGAGCCCGAGGCCACGAGCCCGAAGACGAGGCTCGACACGAAGAACGCCATGTTCACGTCCGTCACGTTCGCGCCGTAGAGCTCCGAGAGCGGCCGCCGGAAGACGCTCCAGGCGTTGAAGGACCCGAGCCCGGCCATCATGACGACAGACGCC
>JAUJMB010000115.1 GCA_030447045.1 Rubrobacteraceae bacterium
GAGGAGATAGAGTTGGCGGACGAAGTCGGCCTCGACGTCTTCGGCGTCGGCGAGCACCACCGCCCGGACTACGCCGTCTCCTCGCCGGCGGTGGCGCTGGCGGCGGCCGCCACGCGCACGAAACACATCCGCCTGAGCAGCGCGGTCACGGTGCTGAGCTCCGACGACCCGGTGCGCGTCTTCCAGGACTTCGCCACCCTCGACCTCCTCTCGGGTGGGAGGGCGGAGATCATGGCGGGCCGCGGCTCGTTTATCGAGTCGTTCCCCCTCTTCGGCTACGACCTCGGCGACTACGACGAGCTCTTCGCCGAGAAGCTGGATCTCTTGCTGAAGCTGCGCGAGTCCGAGCGCGTGACGTGGTCGGGCTGGCACCGCGCCCCTCTGGAGGACGTCGGCGTCTACCCGCGCCCGGTCCAGGACCCCTTGCCGGTCTGGATCGCGGTCGGCGGCACGCCCCAGTCGGTCGTCAGGGCCGCGCTGCTTGGGCTGCCGCTGGCGATCGCGATCATCGGCGGCCAGCCCGAGAACTTCGCCCCGCTCGCCAGGCTCTACCGCCAGGCCGCGAACGAGGCGGGCCACGACGCGGAGCGGCTGCCCATCAGCATAAACTCCCACGCCTACGTGGCCGAAACAGGCCAGAGGGCCGGCGACGAGTACTTCCCGACCTACGCCGCGATGATGAACCGGATCGGCCGCGAGCGCGGCTGGGGGCCCATGGGCCGCCGCCAGTTCGAGGCCGGTCGCTCCCCGCGCGGCGCGCTCGTCGTCGGCAGCCCCGAGGAGGTCGTGGAGAAGATCCTCTACGAGCACGAGCTCTTCGGCAACGGACGTTTTATGGCCCAGATCAGCGTCGGCACCCTCCCCCACGACAGGGTCATGCGCGCCATAGAGCTCTTCGGCACCGAGGTCGCCCCCGCCGTCCGCAAGGCACTGGCGCCACGACCCGCCGCGAACGCCTGAGACTCCACGGCCGCCCGGGCCGAGCGCGGGCCGTAGAAGCCCGCGAGAACGGTCCTTCAGTACGCCCGCACCTCGAAGCCCTCGTCATCCAGCCGGACGCGGTAGAGCTCGTCGAAGCCTTCGTCGCGCGAGGGGGGCACGAACCTCTTCGCCGTCGCGAAGACGGCCACGTCGGGGACCCGCGCCCTGCCCTCGCGGCGGGCGTTGCGCGCCAGGCAATCGCGCGTCCCGGAGTCGAAGTGGTACCCGACGATCCTGGCCCCGTACCGGCGGCCGAGCTCGACGAGCGGGCGCCGGTCCCCGAGGGTCGGGTTGGTGTTGTCCACGACGACCGGCCGCCCGGCGCGCAGCGCGGCCTCCACGAGTTGCCCCTGCCTCCTGTTCCGGTTCTTGTTGTTGCGGAACAGGTCCTTGCTGACGTGCTCGTGGGTCGCGGCGAACCGCTCGCGGAAGAACGTGCTCTTCCCCGAGGCTTGCAGGCCGACGAAGATGACCAGCTCCGCGTCCATGTCCCGAACATGATAGCCCCTCGGGCGTTCGTCTCGTGCTCGGGACCGAGGAGGAGGGCGGCAGACAACCTGGCAAGTGGGACCCCCGGATGAAGATCCCGCGCAGAAGCAGGGGACCGATGGCCACCCTGACCTTGGTGAACGGCAGGCGGATGCACGCCCGCGTCTCGGACGGCCGGACCGCCGGTAGTATCCCCGTCGTGCTCGTGCACGGGCTGGTGGTCTCGGGCCGCTACATGGTCCCCCTCCTGGATGAGTTGGCACGCTCCCACGCCGTCTACGCGCCGGACCTGCCGGGCTTCGGCCGGAGCGAGGGGCCGGCGCACGCGCCGGACGTGGAGGGCCTGGCCGACGCGCTGGCCGCCTGGATGCGGGCGGTGGGCCTGAGCGGGGCCGCGCTCGTCGGGAACTCCATGGGCTGCCAGGTAACCGTCGAGCTCGCCCTGCGCCATCCCGAGCTCGTCGAGAAGGTGGTGCTGCAGGGACCGACGATGGATCCGCGCGCGAGGAGCGCGCACCGCCAGATGGGGCGCCTGCTCATCGACACGACCCGCGAGCCCCCCTCCCTGGTCGCCATCGAAGGCCTCGACCTCCTCCGGGCCGGCGTTGTCCGGTCGTGGAGGACCTTCCGGCACGCCTTGAAGGACCCCATCGAGGAGAAGCTTCCCCGGGTTCGCGTGCCGGCGCTCGTCGTGCACGGCTCGCGGGACCGGATCTCACCCCACAGGTGGGCGGAGGCGGTTGCGCGGCTCCTGCCCGACGGGCGTCTCGTCGTCCTGCCTCACGCGGCCCACGCCGCGAACTACTCCGCACCGGCGGAGTTCGCGCGCGCGGTCCGGTCCTTCCTCGCCGGCGGGCAGGACGCCGGGTAGACGCCTGCACAATTCGGGGCAACGGGCCTGCACATTCGGGGTCATTCTCGTCCCGGCCGCCGGTATCCGCGTTTGCGGACGCTGCGGCGGCGGGCAAGGAAGAGGCAAGCAATAGGGATGTCCCCGCGGCACCGGCAAGAGATAGCCCACGAGCCGTAACCCCGGGGGCCACGACCCATCGTATTTCGTACCGGTGTACCGCCGAGAAGCCCGAACACCATAGACGAGGAGGACGCGGAGTGAACCAAAGAGGGGTATCTACCAGGACCCATGGCGTGTTGGACCTCTTGTCGGCGGGCGCCCTGCTCGCCGCGCCGAGGCTCTTCGGCGTGAGCGACGAGCCGCGGGCCGCCTCCGTCCTGCGGATGGCCGGCGGCGGGGCGCTGGCCTACAGCATGCTGACCGACTACGAGTTCGGGCTCGTAAGGGTGCTGCCAATGCGCGCCCATCTGGCTATGGACGCCGCCAGCGGCGCCTTCCTGGCCGCGTCCCCGTGGCTCCTCGGCTTCGCCAAGAACGGCCCGCGCTACTGGGCGCCGCACGCGCTCATGGGCGCGGGCGAGGTGCTCGCGGCCCTGGCGAGCAGGACGCGCTAGAGGCCGGCTCCTACCGCCCGACCGGCTCCCCGGCGAGGAAGGCGAGGAGCGCCCCGTTGAAGTCTTCGGGGCGGTCGAACATGGGGTTGTGGCCGGCCCCCTCGATGACGAGGAGGCGGGAGGCGGGGATCTCCGCCCGCATCACGTCGCCCACAGACGGCGGGATCAGGGGGTCTCGCTCACCCCAGACCAGGAGCGTCGGCGCCCCGACCCGGCGCAGGTCCCCTCGCACGTCCTCGGCGAGCAGGTCCCGCGCGGTTCTCAGTAGGGTGAAGGGCCCCGCGTAGAGGGCGTCGCGTACCAGGACGGGCAGAAACGTCGGCCTCGCGTACCGGGCCGAGAGGAGCAGCGGTCCGAGGTGCCCGAGCATCGTCCGGCCCGAAGGCATCCCGGCCGGGTCCACGAGCACGAGCCTGCGCACCACGTCCGGCCGCCGCGCGGCGACCTTGAGGCACAGGTATCCGCCCATCGAGTGCCCGACGAGGTGCGCGCTCTCCAGCCCCACGGCCTCCATCCAGGCGAGAAGCCAGGAGGTCGCCTCGGCGAGCACGAAACGGGGGCCTGAAAAGCGCAAGGCCCCGAAGCCCGGCAGGTTTACCAGGTAGACCCTGTAGTGCTCGGCCAGAGACGGGACGTTCCGGGCCCACCAGCGGGTGGAGCCGGAGAGCCCGTGCACCAGGACGACCGGATCCCCCCTCCCCGCCACCTCGTAGCGCACCGGTAGCCCGAGGACCGGCATCTCGCGCCAGGAGAGCCCTACGCCAGCCCCTGGCTCTTCCACACGAGATCCCCTCTCTTGCGCTCCGGCCACGCGAACTCCCCCGAATGTCTCAGATCTGACCCCTATCTACCATCCCCGCGGGGATGCTAACCAACGCGCGGCGCGAACGTTCGCGCCGCGCGCGCCCGGGGCCTCGGGACGTTCCCCGCCGTCCGGCGTCTACCCCGGATGGGCTATCTTCGCCGGGTCCCCGGACGCCCGCCGAACCCACACCCACAGTCCCACCGTGGGGGAGGTGTGGGTGCAGTGTGGATGGTGGGCGGAGGAGTTCGGCGGCAGACTGCGGTGCACAGCGAGAAGGCCAATAAAGGAGCAGGACAGTGACCTATATCATCCGACGTTCGAGGGTCCGGGCGATGCTGGCGGCCGTGTTGTTGGCCGTGGCGGCGACGGTCCTGGCGACTACGCTCGGGACGCGGCCCGCGGGGGCGGCGTTCCCGGGCGAGAACGGCAAGATCGTCTACGAGGACCTGACCCTGCCCGCCTTCGACTACGAGATCTTCGTCATGAACCCGGACGGCTCGACCAACCTCACGGACGACGGCGGCGCCGACGCGGAGGACCGGATGCCGGCCGTCTCGCCGGACGGCACCAAGGTAGCCTTCGTGAGCGACCGCGGGGGGACGAACGAGATCTACGTGATGGGCATAGACGGCTCCAACCCGACCCGCCTCACGAACGACCCGGCGACGGCGGAGTTCTACCCCTCGTGGTCGCCCGACGGCGAAAAGGTGGTCTTCACCGCGAACATAACCAACCAGAACAATAACGAGATCTACGTCGTAGACACCGACGGCTCCGCTGCCGCCACCCGCCTCACCGAGAACCCGGCCTTCGACAGCGCGCCGGCCTACTCGCCGGACGGGAGCAAGATCGCTTTCATGAGCAATCGCGACGGGGACAACGAGATCTTCTTGATGGACTCCGACGGCACCGACCCGACCAACATAACCAACAACACCTCGTACGACGCGGCCCCCAGCTGGTCGCCGGACGGGTCGAAGATAGCCATACAGAGCGTGCGCGACGGTACGGACAACGAGGTGGTCGTCATGGGCTCCGACGGCGCCAACCCGACCAACCTGACCGACGGCACCGACGCCGACGACTACGACCCCGCCTTCTCGCCCGACGGCCGCCGGATAGCCTTCAGCAGCAACAGGGATGGAGACCAGGAGCTCTACGCCCTGGACACCGCGGACGGGTCCAACATCGACAGGCTCACCGACGGACCGACGCTCGGCCTGGACCCCGACTGGCAGCCCAACACCGCGCCCTCCGTCACCGGCGTGCGGCCGGCCCCACGCTCCAAGGTCCGCGACCTCACCCCGAAGATCTCGGCCACGGTCTCGGACGTGCAGGACGAGCTCGTGGGCGGCGACCTGAGGATCTACTTGGACGGGCGGCTCAGGGCGTTCGACTACTCCCAGGCGACCGACGAGCTGGTCTACGATAGCAGGAAGCTCTTCCCCGGAAAGCACACGGTGAAGATATCCGCCGAAGACTCATCGGGTGCCGACACCACGCTGAAGTGGTCGTTCACGGTGGCCGAACGCCGCTGACGGCGGACGCACGGCCTCGATGCCGCGCACGGGCCGGCGGGGATGCTGACCGCCGGCCCGCCTCCGAGAAGCGGGACGCCCGGGAACCGGGGACGAGCTGTGA
>JAUJMB010000116.1 GCA_030447045.1 Rubrobacteraceae bacterium
GCGGCTGGCGCGAGGACAACATCTTCTACGACCGGGACGTGGGGATCTGAGGGGGCGGCATGATCCTGGACGACAACAGGGTGCTCACCGAGGAGCAGAAGCGGAGGGTCCTTCGGAAGACCGAGGAGAAGGGGGCGGTCTGCGGGGATTGCGGATCGCGAGACTTCGAGGTCGGGGAGGCCCTGTACCTGGGGTTCTTGTTTCTCAGCGAGAGACAGGACGCCTACATGGTGGCCCTCACGTGCAAGGAACCCGGCTGCGAATCTCCGCGGACCGGGATCCGGCTCCACGAACTCGATTTCTTGTGGGAGGAGTAGACGCGAGATGAGGAACGAAACCGCGTGCGGGCCTCCCGGCATAGACAAGGACTTGAGCGCGGTCGCCGACGGGATCCGGGGGCTCCGCGAGCTGGCCCTCGACCCCGTAGGATCGGAAAACAGCACGCGGGTCTACGACTTCAGCATACGGTGGGGCGTGCTGATGTCCGGACGCCTGAAGCGCCTGGAGCACTATTACCGGGCGGCGGAGCTCACGGAAGAGCAGGAGCGAGCCTACCGGCGGCTCAGGCGCGAGCTCGAGGAGGCGACGCCGCTGGCCGAAGGCCTCGGCCTCGGGCGGCCCACCGTGCCGCTGGAGGATTAGGTGCGTGGCTCCGGCGGACACCGGTGAGCGCGGTTCTTGTGCGGCGAGCGGGGCGATACCCCGCGCGCGAGGACGAATCCGGGCAGCTCTTGCGGATCCTCGAGGAGGCGGGCTTCGGGATCGCCCGACGGTCTTACGGACCACGAGAGGCGATCAAAGAGGAGGGAGATCGTGCGGCGCTCTACGTGTTGACCTCAGGTCTAGCCCTCCTTCTAACGGAGGCTCCCAAGAGGGGCGAGGCCGCGCTCGGGCTCCTCAGGGATGGGGACGTCTTCGGGAACCTGGCGCTCGCGCAGGACCCCGGACGAGCGGTCCTGGTGCGGGCCTTGAGCGCGTGCGAAGTGGCGAAGGTTCCGGCCCACACCCTGGAGGCGGCCGTCAGATGGAACCCGCCCCTCGCCTTGAAGCTCATGACCCTGCAGGACGCGCAGCTGACCCGCTACGAGGAGTTCGTCGCCCGCGTCTGGCCTCGCAAAACCCTGCTCCGGCTCGTGGAGACCCTTCTGCTCCTCTCCGAACGGTTTCCACGGGGGACCCCGGATGCGGTCGGGCCGGTAGCTGGCCGGGGGTGCCTTACCCAGGAGGACCTGGCGGCGATGGTCGTATGCTGCCGGGAGTCGGTGGGCGCCGCGCTGGGCGAGCTGAAAGAGAGGGGCCTCGTAGATGTGCAGGACGGCATCGTCACGGTGCTGGATCCCGAGAAACTACGAGAGGTCTCGAGCGGACAGGCGGCTTCGCCATCGGGGTCTGCCGGGCGCAGGGGAACCATAGCTTAACCGGATCTTTACGGAATGCTTGCGGGTGCCGACGGCTCTCTAACCCGGTGAGGCGAGAATGGTTACTGGGAGCGGCAGCGTCCGAGAGACGGACGCCGAGACGCCAGTGCTGAGCGCGAGTTTCGGGAGGCATCTCGAAGGGGCCCTCTCCGCCGGCGGCGCCGCCTTCGGCGAGACGTTCGGTGGCATGGGTCCGACAAAGGAGAAAGGACCAAAAAACCGAGGAGGAGGAGGAGGAGGTCGTTATGGAAACGGGGCCAATTCGCTTGCAGGAACGCGAGGAGGGACCAGATGAACGGCGACTCTAGGCCGGAGGTCGTGGTGGTGACGGGCGCCTCGGCGGGCGTCGGACGGGCGGTAGCCAGGGAGTTCGGCCGGCACGGGGCGAAGGTGGCCCTGCTCGCCCGTAACGAGGAAGGGCTCGAGGGCGCCAGAGAGGAGATCGAGGCTGCGGGCGGCGAGGCCCTTCCGATACCTACCGACGTGTCCGACCCCGGGCAGGTCGAGGCGGCCGCGGAGAGGACAGAGCGGGAGCTTGGTCCCATAGACGTGTGGGCCAACAACGCGATAGCGGTTATCTTTGCGCCCTTCAAGGAGATAGAGCCGGAGGACTTCAAGCGCTCCACCGAGGTCTGCTACCTCGGCGCCGTCTACGGGACGAAGGCGGCCCTGAAGCGCATGCTCCCGCGCGATCGGGGCACCGTGGTACAGGTGGGGAGCGCGCTCTCCTACCGGGCGATCCCGCTGCAATCCGCCTACTGCGGGGCCAAGCACGCCATGCGGGGCTTCACCGACTCCGTGCGCACAGAGCTCTTGCACGACGAGAGCAACGTCCACATAACCATGGTCCAACTCCCCGCGATCAACACCCCGCAGTTCAACGTCTCCAAGACCACCCTCCCGAAGCACCCCCAGCCGGTGCCGCCCATCTACCAGCCGGAGGTCGCCGCGCGCGCGATCTACTGGGCCGCGCACCACAGGCGGCGCGAGGTGTGGGTGGGCGCCTCCTCGGCGATCGTGATAGCGGGCAACAAGCTGCTGCCGGGGCTTGGGGATTGGTACCTGGCCCGCACCGGCTACGGCTCACAGCAGACCGACACGCCCGTCGACCCTGACCGGCCGAACAACCTCTACGAACCGGTATCCGGCGACCACGGGGCGCACGGCAACTTCGACGGGCAGGCCCACGAGAAGAGCCCGCAGTTCTGGACCACCAGACACCGCGCGGCGCTTCTTGCCGGCGGGGTCGGCCTGATGGGGGCCGCGGCCCTCTCCGTGCTCAAGGGGAGGTATTGATGAACCCCGATGTCCGCGCCACCTTGCCCGAGCGCTTGTCGGAGAGGAGCTAAGGGATGCCGACAGGAAGCGCGACACCGCCGGGCTTCGACGAGAACCCGACGGCTTGGCCGAGGCGTCTGCTTCTTGCGGCGCTCGCCCTCGCCGGGCTCTGCGTCTCCGTCTATCTGACGCTCTTCCAGGTCGGGGCCATCTCCGGCGTTTGGGACCCGTTCTTCCGGAGCCCGAAGGTGCTTACGTTTCTGGGCTTCCCGGACGCTGCGCTGGGCGCCTTGGCCTACGGGACGGAGATTGTCCTTCTCTCCATAGGCGGGGGCGACAGGTGGCGGACGATGCCCTGGACGGTGCTCGCCCTCGGGGTCGTGATCCTCTCGGGCGCTGTCGTCAGCATCATGCTCATCCTCATGCAGGCGGTCCTCGTGGACGCCTGGTGCACCCTGTGCCTGGTCTCGGCCGCGATCTCCTTGGCCATCTTCGGTTTGGGCTACGACGAGCCGCTGGCGGGCATCAAGTATCTGAAACAGGTGCGCGCCTCGGGAGGCTCACCCTGGCGCGCCCTGTGGGGCATGGAGGCCGGCGGAAAGGGAGGGTGTACGAATGCCTGAGAAGAGCCGGTACCCGCCCATCGCGGACTACGCGTTCATCGCGGACGGCAACTCGACGGCGCTCGTCTCCCGCGCCGGGTCCATAGACTGGTGCTGCATCCAGCGCCTGGACGCGGGCAGCTGCTTCGGGCGTCTGCTCGACTGGGAGAGGGGCGGGTTCTGCTCCATAGCCCCGAAGGGCGAAACCCGAAACTCCTCCCGGCGCTACGTCGAGGGCACGCTGGTTCTCGAGACGACGTTCGAAGCCGAGGGCGGCGAGGCGCGGCTCATCGACTGTTACGCGCTGCCAGCCGACCCGGAAGGGTACCCGTACCGGCAGATACTGCGCGTCGTCGAGGGCGTGACCGGACACGTCGAGCTCGAGCTCGAGATAGCGCCCCGCTTCGACTACGGCTCGATCGAGCCCTGGCTGCGGCAGGAAGGGGTAAGGGTG
Organism: Rubrobacteraceae bacterium; assembly: GCA_030447045.1. The sequence continues at coordinate 3,753 of JAUJMB010000116.1, forward strand.
TACAGCGCCATCGGCGGCAACGACGGGCTCCTGATCTCCTCAGACGCCGAGATCTCCCCCTCGGACGAACACACCCTCAAGGCCACGATAACCGTCCACGCCGGAGACAGGTCGCGGCTCTCGATCCTCTCCGTGCCCCCCGAAAAACTGGACTACGACCGCCCCGAGGCCCCCGATGCCGCCGAGATCGACAGCCGCCTCGACGACACCGTCGAGCGCTGGCGGGCGTGGTCATCGGACATGCGGTTCGACGGCCCATACGAACCCGGCGTGCTGCGCTCCGCCATCGTCATAAAGGCCCTGATGAACGATCGGACAGGCGCGGTGGCGGCGGCCCCGACGACGTCCCTGCCGGAGAACCCTGGCGGGAGCATGAACTGGGACTACCGCTACTCTTGGATAAGGGACTCCTTCTTCTCCGTGCGCTCGCTCACCGAGGTGGGCTTCGACGCCGCAGCCGACCACTTCCGCCGCTTTATAGAGCGCAGCGCCGCCGGGAGCGCCAAGAGCCTCCAGCTCATGTACGGCGTGGGCGGAGAGCGGCGCCTGACGGAGGAGACTTTGGACTACCTGGAGGGCTACCGCGGCGCCGCGCCGGTTAGGGTCGGCAACGCCGCGGCGGGCCAACTCCAGCTCGACATGTACGGGGAGCTGCTCGAACTGTCGTGGCGGTGGCACCGGCGGGGAAACTCCCCCGACGACGACTACTGGCGCTTTTTGCTGGAGCTTGTCGACACCGCCGCCGAGCGCTGGTCGGAGCCAGACCAGGGCCTCTGGGAGCTGCGCGACGACCCCAAACACTTCGTCCACTCCAAGGTAATGTGCTGGGCGACCCTGGATCGGGGACTACGCCTCGCCGAGGAGTGCCTGCGCAAGGCACCCGAGCGGCGCTGGAAGAAGGTGCGAGAGGAGATCCGTGAGGCCGTCGAGACCGAGGGCTACGACCCAGGACGCGGCGTCTTCACCCAGGCGTTCGGCAACAAGGACCTCGACGCGGCGCTCCTGCTCCTGCCCCGGGTAGACTTCGTGGACCACCGCGACGAGCGCATGGTGCGCACGGTGGACGCCGTCCGCGAGGATCTCGACGACGACGGCCTCCTCAAACGCTACCGCAGCGCGGACGCGCGGGAGGGCGCCTTCCTGGCCTGCTCCTTCTGGTTGGCGGAGTGCCTCGCCTATCAGGGGCGCCTCGAGGACGCCCGGGCGGTCTTCGACCGGACCTTGGCCACGGCCAACGACCTCGACCTCTTCTCCGAGGAGTACGACACGCACAAAGGAGAGCTGTTAGGCAACTTCCCCCAGGGCCTCACGCATCTCTCGCACATCTCCGCGGCGGTCGCCATCGCGGGCCAACGGGGGGCGTAGGGGCGGTGCCCCTTGACCCCGGCGGGCAAGCCGCGTGCGGATGGAGAAGTATCGGGTAACGGACCCGCACCGGAGGCTCCTCGAGCGCCACAGCGCGCGAAGAGAGGCGTTTTACGTAAACCGGGATAGGCGCGAAAATAGCCTGACTTGCCACTAAGGGAAGCAGGAGTAGCGTGCGAAAGGGAAGGATCGGCGGATGAAAAGCAACTCTGTGCGGGTCGGTGACTTGCGGATGCGGTGGGAGGA
>JAUJMB010000117.1 GCA_030447045.1 Rubrobacteraceae bacterium
TTGCTTTCACGCTGAACATCTCGCCCGGGCTCGCGGGGCACCTTCTCGCACCGGAGGTCGGGATCGGGTATCCCGAAGGGATCTAAGGCCCTGGCGTGCGGCCTTCAAGGCCCCCGGCGGTGTCGTACTACGGGAGGCGCGTCCTTATCTCGAGATCAGCCTCAAGCGAGTAGGACCGTTGGTCCCGGCATGGGGAAGGACGCGGACGTCGGAGAGGGCCCCGACCACGACGTCCGCTTCGTGAAGCTCCTCCTCGGGGTGGGTCGTCGAGACCGCCACCACCCTCATGCCCGCGGCTTTGGCCGACCGAACACCGGCCGGCGCGTCTTCGATGACGACGCACGCCCCCGGGCTCGCGCCGAGGATCTCGGCTCCCTTCAGGTAAGCCTCCGGATGGGGCTTGCCTTGCTCGACGTCGTCCGCCGTCACGAAGCGCTCCGGCAGCGGCAACCCGACGTGCCTCATCCGGCCGGACGCGAGGGCCCTCGATCCGGAGGTGACGACCGTCCAGCTGCCTTCGGGCAGGGTACCGAGCAATTCGAGGGCTCCCTCGACCTCCAGGATGCCGTCCTTGTCGTTGACCTCTATGCGCTCGAGCTCCGCCGCCTCCGACTCCGCGTCGAGGTCAGGCGCGATAAGACGGAGGGTCTCGGCGGGCCTGCGCCCGTGGGCGATCTCTATAAAGCGCCCGGCGTCTAGACCTCTCTGGCGGGCCCAGGTGTGCCAGGTACGCACCACGACCCGCGCGGAGTCGACCAGCACCCCGTCGAGGTCGAAAAGGATCGCGTCACAATCCAAGGTTCTCAAAACCGCTCCCGTCTTCGGCTCTCTCGCCACCGCTCCGTTACCCGCGGGATCATATCTGGCCGGTCACCCGCCACCGCGCTCCACGAGCACCGTGCCCCGTCCCGAGCCCCACCGTCCACGACGAACCGGCTCCGGACCACCGGGGGCTCACGCCGGTTCTCTTTCGGACGCCGCACCTCGTAGCGCCGAGGCCGCGTCGTGGTCCAGGAGGAACGAGGCGTTCGGGTGACGGCGGAGTGCGGAGGCGGGCACCCGTTCGGAGACCTCGCCGCCGACGGCCGCGGCGACGGCCTGTGCCTTGTTCGCACCCGAGGCGAGGAGGAGGACTTCCCGGGAGTCGGAGATGGTCCGCATCCCCACCGAGATGGCGCGCTCCGGCGCCCGCTCGCCCGGGAAGGCGGTGGCGTTGACGCGGCGCGTGGACTCGGCGAGCCTGACCACGCGGGTGCGGGAGTCGAAGGACGCGCCGGGCTCGTTGAAACCTATGTGGCCGTTGCGCCCGATCCCGAGCACGCACAGGTCCACCCCGCCGGCCTCCCGGATCGCCCGCTCGTACCGCTCGCATTCGGCCTCCGGGTCGGGGGCAGAGCCGTCGGGTACGTGGACCCGCTCGGGATCCACGTCCACCAGGCCGTAGAAGTTCTCCCGCATGTAGACGTGGTAGCTCGCCGGGTGATCCGGCGGGAGCCCGAGATACTCGTCCAGGTTGAAGAAGGTAGCCCGGGCGAACGAGAGGCCCTCCCTCTCGTGGCTCGCCACGAGCCCGCGGTACATCCCCAGGGGCGTCGTCCCCGTCGGGATCAAGAAGACGGCGTGCGGCTTCTCCCTGAGTTTCAGGGCCACCACGTCGGCCGCGGCCACGCTCAACACCTCGTAGTCGGGGAGAATGCGGGTCCGCAAACCGGTCCTCACCTGAGCGCCATGCGCCGGTAGGCGTGGCGGCGGCCCCGGATCGCGAGCGACGCCGCGAGCACGTTCATCGGCTCCGCCATACCGTAGTCGGCGTCACCCAGGTGCAGCACGTCAGCCCCGGCCCGCTTGGCGGCCAGGGCCAGCTCGCGCACGGTCTCCGCGTCCGCCCCCTCCTGGGAGGTCCCGACCGTCGCGACCGCGAGCGCCCCGGCCTCCTGCGCCGCCCCGACCAGCTCCGCCACCACGGACTCCCGGCTCCCCGGCACCGTGCCCGGCGCCGGCAGGAGCACCGCGTCGGAGGCGGCGGCGAGCCGGGAGACCTCTCCGGCCCCCAAGAGCCCGCGCCCGCCGCTGCCGTGCATCTTCCCGACGAACACCGGCACGCCCGGCAGCACCTCGCGCGCCAGAGCCGCCGCCTCCGCCATCCTCCCCGTTCCGACCTCCGCGTCGGGGTTCGCCGTGACCACGACGAAGTCCAGGCCCTTTAGGCGCTCCAGGTTCTCGCGGCTCGCCTGGCGATGGGGCGGCACGGCCTCCGAAGGCTCGACGTTCACGCCCACGGGCCGCCCGAGCCGCCCCTTCAGGCCGGAGAGATCTTCTGCGCCGTCGAACTTGTTGAGCAGGACGAGGTCGGCGCCGAAGGCGACGGCGAGCTCCGCGTTCGTCGTGCCGTCCACGCGGGGCGGGGCGGGCCAGAGTACCTCGCAGAGAACGGTGCGGCCCTCGGAGCGACGGATGGAGCGGAGCAGGTCGGCGCCGCCCATCGCCGCGAAATCGGCGGGGCCGCAGTCGAGGATGCGCTTGGGGGGTTCCAAGGCTAACCCGTGTCCGCGGCCTCGAAGAGGGGCTCTCCGGCCTGGACATCGCCGGTACGGGCGCCGGTCACCGGGTGGTCTTCGGGGTTCGTCACGAGGACGGGGGTTACGGGGTCGTAGTTGCCCGCCCGGATCTCGTCGAGGTCGAAGCGCACGATGGGCTGGCCGGCCTCGACCCGATCGCCCTCGGTGGCGATCCTCTCGAAGCCCCTGCCCCGCAGCTCGATGGTGTCGAGGCCGAGGTGGACGATCATCTCCACCCCGCCGTCGGCGGCGATGCCGAAGGCGTGCCCGCCCTCGAAGAGCTTGACGAGGACACCGGAAATCGGGGCGACGGCCTCTCCGGAGGCTTCCGGGACGATGGCGCAGCCCTGGCCGGCCATCCCTTCGGCGAAGACCTCGTCCGGGACCTCGGCGAGCGGCACGGCGCGGCCCGAGATGGGTGCGAGGACGCGCATCACCCGCCGCCCTTCAGGAGCCGGTTTATGCGCTCGGCGATCCGGTCGCTCTGGGTGCCCATGACGACCTGGGCGACCTTGCCGCGCTTGACGACGCCGGCGGCACCGAGCTGCTTGAGCCGCGCGTCGTCCACGCGGTCGGGGTCGTCCACGAAGAGCCGCAGGCGCGTGATGCAACCCTCTACGCTCTCGACGTTCTCCCGGCCGCCCAGGGCGCCAAGAACGTCCTCCGCGAGCACGTCGTCCCTGTCGCGCTCCACGGTGGGAGCGGCGGTCGCCGTCGCTGCGCCGGCCGGAGATGGCTCGCGCTCGCCTTCTCGCTCGGCCTCGCGCTCCGCCTCTCGGGCGGCCTCGCGTTCCTCGCCGGGCCTGGGTCCGCGCTGGCTCTCGGGGAGGATCCAATCGGCCGCGAGGCCCCTGCTCTCCTCCCCGCGTCCCGGTGTCGCGAGGTCGAAGCGCTTGATAAAGAAACCGAACACGAAGTAGTAGATGGCGAAGTACGCGACCCCGAGCAGCAGGATGAGCAGCGGGTTCGTGGTGTTCCCCTTGCCGAAGTTGAGCACGTAGTCTATGAGACCCGCGGAGAAGCCGAACCCGATCTTGATGTTCAGCAGCGTCGCGATCGCGAGCGCCGTGCCGGTGAGCACCGCGTGCACCAGGTACAGCAGGGGTGCGACGAACATGAAAGCGAACTCTATGGGCTCGGTGATCCCCGTCAGAAACGACGCGAACGCCGCCGACAGCAAGATGCCCGAGGCGACCTTGGGGAAGTTGGCGTGGCGGATCATGGCCAGGCAGGCCCCCGGCAGCCCGAACATCATCACCAGAAAGAACCCGGACATAAAGAACCCGGCCGACGGGTCCCCTGCGAAGTAGCGGTTGAGGTCGCCCGTTACCGGGCCGTCGGGGCCCTCGAAGGTGCCGAGCTGGAACCAGACGTAGGTGTTGAGGACGTGGTGCAACCCGACCGGTATGAGCATCCGGTTGAGGAAACCGTAGATCCCGGTCCCGAGGGCGCCGAGGCCCACGATCCCCTCGCCCACCGCGTTGACCCCGAGCTGCACCGTCGGCCACACGAGCCCGAAGACGGCGCCCAGAACCAGCGCCGCCAGCGCCGTAACGATGGGCACGAACCTCCGGCCGCCGAAGAAGCCCAGGTAGTCCGGCAACCGGATGTCGGAGAAGCGCCGGTACAGGTAAGCCGCCACGAGCCCGACGATGATCCCGGACAAGACGCCCATCGTCACGTCGGGGTCCGGCTCGCCGTTCACCTGCGGGATGAGGGTGTTGAAGACCCCCTCGAAGACGAGGAACCCGACGAGCCCCGCGAGCGCCGCGGCCCCATCCCCCCCAGCCAGCCCGAAGGCTATGCCCACGGCGAAGATCATGGGGAGGTTGGTGAAGATGGCGTCCCCGGCCGCCGCCATCCACGCCAGGTCCAACAGGTCCGGCTGCCCGAGGCGCAGCAACAATGCCGCCGCCGGCAGGACGGCTATCGGCAGCATCAACGACCGCCCGAAGTTCTGGAACGCCCCGAGGAGCCGATCCCCACCCCGCAGGCGCCCACCCCTCGCCTCGCCACCCGCCGCCCGAGCCGCCATAACCGCTCCCTTCGTCCTCCCCGTACGTCTGTACGTTGACTATGCCAGTCCAGGCATTTCGAAGCAAACGGCGCCGTGCGGGCTCGGACTCAGAATTTTGGTCGAGGTGGCCTCGTAGCCCTGTTCGGCTCGTGAGATCATGAACCCGGCCATCGGCCCAAGTTCGTCGTACGACGGGCGCGTCGAAGGGGTAAGGGTGCGGGAGTCTAGGGATTACCCGAAGGAGGCCATTTGACGGCTAACGGTATGGGGGACGGCGCGGGGCGGCCGGGCGCGGGCCTCGACGCGTACGCGGCCCGGCTGAGGGAGGTGCAGGAGAGGGTTCTTTCGGAGGAGAGGTCGAACCTCCTGGAGGCGGCGCGGCTGCTGGCGGGCTCCCTCGACGGCGGGGAGCCGGACCGGATGATCCACGTGTTCGGCTGCGGTCACTCCCACCTCATGGCGGAGGAGGCGTTCTGGCGGGCTGGCGGGCTGGTGCCGGTGCACCCGATCCTGGACCCCAACCTGACGCTCCTGGGCGGCCGGCGAACCTCCCCTTTAGAGCGCCTGGAGGGCTACGCCCGCGTCCTCCTGGCCGGCGAGGACCTGCGTCCCGGCGAGGTCATGGTCGTGTTCTCGAACTCCGGGATCAACGCCCTCCCGATAGAGGTGGCCCTGGCCGCAAAGGAGGCCGGCCTGCACATCCTCGCGGTAACCTCGCTCGCGCACGGCAAGAGCGTCGAGCCCCGCCATTCGAGCGGACGGAGGC
>JAUJMB010000118.1 GCA_030447045.1 Rubrobacteraceae bacterium
AGCACGCCCGGGTGCCTGTGCGTCACCCCGGTGACCAGCGTGCCCAGCTCGATCTCCTCCGTCTTGCCCGCCGCGAAGGCGAGCGCCGAGTATGCCTCCAGCATCTCCTGCTCCGGCGGACCGAACAGAGGGATCTGGAAGAAGTGATCCATCACCCAAAGGCTCCCAAAACCCGCTTGCTCGGCCCTCCTGGCTATGCGGCCGAACAGGGGGCCGATGCTCCCCGGAGCCCCCGGCCAGTCGAAACGCGTCACCGCCAATCCCATTCGCACGATGCTTCCCTCCCGTTCTTGTCGAGACAACGTTAGCTAGGTAACAATAAGCGCAAATTTTTAGCCTCGATTATCTCCAACGAGGTTCGACAGCACGCGCTCCATCATCCGGCGGAGCTGTGCCTTCTCCTCTTCCGAGAAGCCTTCGAGGGCCTCGTCCCAGACCCGCTTCATGATCTCCGGCACCACCCCTTCCAATTCTCTGCCCCTCTCCGTGAGGCGGACGCGCACCAGGCGCGCGTCCTCGAGGTCAGGTTCGCGCTGCGCCAGATCCGCGGCCTCCATGCGCTGCACGGCGCGGGTGACGGTCGGGGTCTCTACCCCGATGCGTTTCGCCAATTCTCCTGGGGTAAGGCCATCCTCCCGCCAGAGTTGTTCCAGAACGAAGTGCTGCCCGACGCGCACCCCGTGCTCCGACAGGGCGGCGTCCACCCTCGCCTTCATCCCCCGCGAGAGCGACGCCAACAGGGAAGAAAACCTCTCCGAGATACGCCGACCCCTTTCGTTAGCTAGACAACGAAGTGGTAACAGAGACGCTCGCCGGGTGTCGTGCGGTACGGGCTTCGTCCGATCACGCACAGAGCGACCTGGAGGCACCGATTACCGCGGTGTTGGCCTGGGCCTCCTCGGTCGGGCGGCTCTCGTGGTGGCCGTGGAGGGTGGGGGGAGGAGGCCGGGCGCCTTCGAGGTATCTCCGATCCCACGTACGCGTTGCTGAGTCTGGCGTTCTGGCGCGCAGATCATGGGTAGCAAGAGGGGTGGCCAGGGTAGGATTCATCACGTTGATTCCGCCCGCGAGCGGTTAGAATCTCTCGGTGAGCGAGAAGACCCGAACGAGGCTCCTACGCGCCCCGCGGCGCATCAGATCTTACTTGGCCGCGAACGCGGGCGGCCCGGTTTTGCTGCTCGCGGCGAGCGAGGAGGCCGCCGAGCGCTATGCGGAGGAGGCGGCGATCTTCACGGATGGCCCCGTGGTCCACCTGCCCTCCCGCGGCGTCGCTTTCGGGGACGTGTTCGAGCCGGCCGTAACCCGCGTGGGCCGTCGCCAGCGGGCGCTCGCGTCGTTCTCCTCGGCCGGGCTCGTGGTGGCGGGGCCGCTGGCGTTCATGGAGAAGACCCCGCTCTACGCGCCGCTCGGGCTCTCCGGCGGCACGGAGGTAGGGTTCGACGAGACGTTGGAGAGGCTGGTGGGCCTCGGCTACGAGCGGGTGGACCGGGCCTCGCGGCCCGGCGAGTTCGCGGTGCGCGGCGGCATCGTGGACGTCTTCCCGAGCACCCGCCGCTCGCCGGTGCGGGTGGAGTGGTGGGGCGATGAGGTAGAGAGCGTCCGCGCCGTCTCCCTCGCGACCCAGAGGGTGGTGCGGGAGCTCGAGGGCGTCACCGTGTACGCGGCGCGCGAGGGGGACCTGGCCGGCCTCGCGGCGGCGGCCGGCGACGGTTACCCCGAGGAGGCGAGCCGGGGTGCCAGGGTGCCCGGCCTCGACCGCCTGCTGCTCGACCTCGACCCCATCTCCCCGGCGGAGCTCCTGCCGACCGGTTTCGAGGTGTGGCGCGAGGGGCCGCAGGAGGGGCTGCCGGGGGACCTGGAAGACCTCGTCCGGGAGATGTACGAGGAGAGGCTGCCCGAGCCCGACGTCGAGTTCTCGCTCGGCGAGGAGGGCGAGGAGGTCTCGGCGCCGCCGGCGGCGGCCTTCGCCGACTCGTTGCGCGAGGCGGCGCGCAGGCTGGACACGCTGGTCGAGGGCGGGCTCGCGGTCTTTGTGGCGTGCGCTTCCGGCGGGGAGGCCCGGCGGACCGTGTACGCGTTCGGGGAGATCAACCGCGTCGTGCGCGAGGCTGAGAGGGTGGACGCATCCCTGCCGCCAGGGCTCTACGCGCTCCCCGGCCCGGTCGAGGAGGGCTTTACTTATCCTGCGGACGGGGTCGCCGTCGTGCGCCGGGACTCCCTGCTCGGCCGCAGGCGCGAGGCGAAGCGGCGCCCGGGGCGGGTGGTCTCCTCGTTTGCCGACCTCAAGGTGGGGGACCTGGTGGTGCACGCCACGCAGGGCATCGGCAGGTTCGAGGGGTTGGTGGCCAAGGAGGTCCTCGGGGCCACGAGGGACTACATGCAGGTCACCTATCGGGGCGAGGACACGCTCTTCGTCCCCTACGAGCAGATGGACCTCCTGCACAAGTACATCGGCGGCGATGGCACCCGGCTGGACAAGCTCGGCGGCTCGACGTGGGCCCAGGTCACAGACAGGGTCAGAAAGAGGGTAAAGGCGCTCGCGGGGGAGCTGCTCCGCCTCTACGCCCGGCGGGCGGCCGCACCGGGGTTCGCGTTCCCGCCCGACGGCGAGTGGGAGCGGGAGCTCGAGGAGGGCTTCCCCTACCAGGAGACCCCGGACCAGGAGGCGGCCATCGCCGCCGTCAAGGCGGACATGCAGCGGCCGCACCCGACGGACAGGCTCGTCTGCGGGGACGTCGGGTTCGGCAAGACCGAGGTCGCGGTGAGGGCGGCGTTCAAGGCCGCGCTCGCCGGCAAGCAGACCATGATGCTCGCGCCGACGACCATCCTGGTGCAGCAGCACGAGCGGACCTTCAAGGACCGCCTCGGCCACTTCGCCGTGCGCGTGGAGAGCCTCTCGCGCTTCACCAGGCCGGCCGAGCGCCGGCGCATCCTCAAGGACTTCGCGGCCGGGGAGATCGACGTGCTCATAGGCACCCACGCGCTGCTCGGCGCCGAGGTCTCGCCGAAGGACCTCGGGCTCATCGTCGTGGACGAGGAGCAGCGCTTCGGGGTGAAGCACAAGGAGCGCCTCAAGGAGTTCAAGGCCAGCGTGGACGTCGTCACCCTGACGGCCACCCCCATCCCGCGCACCATGCAGATGGGGCTGGCTTCCCTGCGGGACATAAGCGTCATAGAGACACCGCCGGCCGGGAGGCGCAGCATCCTCACCCACGTCGGCCCGTACGATGAGGACCTCGTCCGGCGGGCGATGGAGCGGGAGCTGGCGCGGGGCGGGCAGACCTTCTTTGTCCACAACCGGGTCGAGAGCATAGACGAGGTGGCCGAGCGGCTGCGCTCGCTGGTGCCGGGTGCTACGTTCGTCACGGCCCACGGGCAGATGCCGGAGCGGGCGCTCGAGGGCGTGATGCGGCACTTTCTCGACGGGCGGGCAGACGTGCTCGTCACGACGACCATCGTCGAGAGCGGCCTCGACGTGGCGAGCGCCAACACGCTCATCGTGGACCGGGCCGACGCGATGGGCTTGGCACAGCTCTACCAGCTGCGCGGCAGGATCGGGCGCTCCAGCCAGCAGGGCTACGCCTACCTGTTCGCACCCTTAGGTGCCACGGTCGAGTCCCAGAAGCGCCTCGAGGCGCTCATGGACTTCACCGAGCTCGGGAGCGGCTTCGCCATAGCGATGCGGGACCTCGAGATCCGGGGCGCGGGCAACCTCCTCGGGGCCGAGCAGTCGGGGCACATCGCCGCCGTGGGCTTCGAGATGTACCTCAGGCTCCTCGAGGAGGCCGTCGCCCAGGCCAGGGGCGAGGCCACGGAGCGCGAGGAGCAGCGCCCGGTTATCGTGGAGCTGTCGCTGGACGCGTACCTGCCGCCAGAGTACGTGATGGACGAGATCGAGCGCGTGGACCTCTACCGCCGCGCCTCGGGGACCCAGTCGCTCGCCGAGGTGGACGACCTCGCAGAAGAGCTCACCGACCGCTTCGGCCGGCTGCCAGACCCCGCCCTCAACCTTCTCGGCCTCTCCAGGACGAAGCTGCTGGCGCGCCGGATCGGGGCGACCTCCGTCACCTTCCGCTCCGGCACGCTCTCCGTCTCGGGCGTCACCGCCGGCCCCGTCCACGCAGCCCGGATCAGGAAGAGCACCGGCGCCGTCCTCGGCGGCAGGGAGGGCCGGGTCACCGTCCGCGACTCGGACCTCGGGCCGCTGGAGCTGGCGGAGGCGACGCTCCGCGTACTCTCGGAGTAGGGAGAGGGCCGGCTCTCGGTCCGCCTGGTCCTGCGGTCTCGCTTCGGGCCGTCAGGCGGGTTCGAGATCCCGCCTGACGGCCCGAAGGGTGGGTCCTACTCCTTCGAGCGGCCGAGGCCCAACAGTCCCTTGGCCTTTTCCGCTTCGATCGTCTTCGCCCGCTCTGCGGCCCGGCTCACCGAGATCGTCGCGAAGATGACTATGAGCGTCACCAGGAAGGCGTAGAAGAACTTGGCGGCCAGGGCCCCTCCGGCGTCGCCCAGGAGCAGGGTGAAGAGTTGCTGGATGGCCTCGTTCCAGGCCAGGGCTGCCACAAGCCCGAGGGCGGTGGTTATCAACTCCGAGAACTTGTCGAGCACTTCGGCGGTCAAAGAGCTTCCTCCTTCTTGGACTGCGGGTCACGTCCGTCGGTCCGCGCGGGGCCGTACCCCTGTGAGACGCGGGAAGGGTAAAGATGGATACACCCCGGTACCCCCTTTCGCCGTGACCTGTATGGGCCGTTCGAGAGACCGCGCAAGCTTCCATCGGAACGATGCCGGATCCCTCGCCCGGTAGCAGCCCCGCGAGCTCCTTCTTCACCGCGAGGTACCCGCGCTGGTCGGCCCCGCCTGCGAAAGGCTGGTCTACCGTCTCGACCTCGGCGCATGGACATTTCCGCGTCCTTTGGCCCAAAGCCGGCGGGCGGCGTTTGGGTCCCTGTTCTGGGGGACGATGCGCTTCGACGGCCGGCCGCCGAAACCCCCGTGCTATACTCTCGGAGATTTCTTGCAATCCCACAATCGAACAGCGAGGTTTCGCGGCGTCTTGAGCAGGTTTCTGGTTAATAGGATGTGGTTTGTCGCTCTGCTACTCGGGGCGGCGGTGGCGATCTCCCTCGGTTGCCAGCCGGCGGAGACGACCGCCAACTCGAGCTCGGGCTCAAAGAAGGTCGCGACCTTCGAGGGCGGCGAGGTGACCGAGGGCGAGCTGCAGGAGTTTGCCGCGCAGAGCGGGCTTGGGGAGCTCGAGCCGGGGTCTCCCGAGTACGAGACGGCCGTGCAGCAGGTGATGCCGCAGCTCGTCGGGATCGAGATCGCCAAGACCTACGCCCAGG
>JAUJMB010000015.1 GCA_030447045.1 Rubrobacteraceae bacterium
CTTTGTCACCGACGCCGACGGCACGGAGTACACCTACAAGGTCTTCAAGGAGTTCACCGTCGGCCCCTCGGACACCTCCGTCACGAAAGCGGAGCCGGGCAAGAACATTCTCACCCTCCAGACCTGCACGCTGCCGGACTACTCCCAGCGCCTGATCATCCAGGCCGAGCTCACGGATATCTCCGAAAAGGCGGCGTAAGCGCCGGACACCATAAACGGAGAGCTCCTCGAAGGGCAACTCGCGTACTACAGGGCGCGGGATGGCGCATCTCCATGCGTACGATCGAGCACCTCCTCTACGGCTTCGGCGAGCCCCTGGCTTAGACGGCCCTAGGAAGCCCGCGTCCGCCCGAACTCCTGCGCCTTGAATCGCCTTCCCGTCACCCCTCCTGACTCGTCCGAGGCCAGGTAGAGGAAGACGGCGGTGTTCTCTTCCGGGGTGATGCGCGTCTGGGGGTCCTCTTCGGGGTAGGCGGCGGCGCGCATGGCGGTGCGCATCCCGCCGGGGTCCACGGCGTTGGAGCGGATGTTGCGGCCTTCGAGCTCGGCGGCCAGTATCTGCGAGAGTCCTTCCATCCCGAACTTGCTGACGGAGTAGGCGCCCCACTCGGCGCGGCCCTCGACGCTGACGCCACTCACGACGTTGATGATCGAAGCCCCCTCGCGCAGGTGGGGGATGGCCGCCCTGGAGACGAGGTAGGGGCCGGTGAGGTTCGCGTCGAGCACACGCCGCCACTCCTCCTCGGGGTACTCTTCTATGGCGACCCTTGGCCCGAGAAGGCCCGCGTTGTTGACGAGGACGTCGATCCCCCCGAATCGTCCGACCGCTTCGTCCACCAGCCGCTTTGCGTCCTCGCCCTTCGACACGTCCGCGGCGACGGCGAGCACCTCAGCACCTAGCCCTTCGACCTCCTCGGCCACGGGCCGGATGCCCTCCTCGCCGCGGGAGTTGACGACGAGCGAGGCGCCCTCCTTCGCGTAGGCGAGCGCGAGCGCCCTCCCGAGACCCTGGCTCGCGCCGGTGACGAGGGCGACTTTACCTTGCAGCATGTACGAACCTCCGGTTCTTGGCGATCGGCCGTCAGCCGTCAGCTTAAACTCTTCTCGTCGAAGCGTCGCGCACGCCGATGGGACCCGAGCGCGCTCGCAGACGAACGGACGGGTCAATCCCCGCGGGCACAGGCGCGCCCGGATACGTCTTGTCCCCGGGAGCTGAAGGATTAAAGCTGGCGGCTCCACTGCAATCCTTCGAGATGGAGGAGCGCAAGGTTCGTGAGGCCGGGGAGCTAGCCGAGACACGTAGGCGGAAAAAGCCGGGCCGCTTGACCTGGGAGGGGGGATACAGGACGCGCTCCCGGCTTCTCGGCGGGTATTGTAATGCCGAGAAAGGCCCGCGCGCATACCCCAAATGGGGGATTTTCTCGGCGGTCGCTGTGTGTTTCGATGGGGGCCTGGGGGGGAAGAGGGGCCGCAGGCGAGCGGCCCCTCCCTTCTCGTGTGGCGAAACCGCGCGGTTGCCCCAAGCCTCTACACGAGAGGGCCCGGGTAATGCGGCAATGCCGGGAGCGTATGGGCCGTGACGTCCGGACGCCATACGCGCTTCGGGCCACCTCTGCGAAAGGCGCTGACGGCGGTGCCCAACGACGATCTCTCGCGACCCCGGGTGCTCGTCTTTGCGGAGGAAGTTCGTGCGTCAACCCGCTTCGGGAGCCCGACGCTCCCGTAGGATACCTTCGTAGACCGCCTGGCTTGTCGGGACCTTTCCCTTCGGGCCGGGTCCCCCTGGCTTCATCGCGTGGGTGGACCGAAGGCGGATGACGGTTCGTCGTACTGCAATCCTTCGCCACGTAGCGTATAAAGGGATCGTGAAGCGCCGATATCCAGAGAGGACCTCTCCCCGTGTACGGTGAGAACGCGCCGCCTTCCTGGGCGCGGTTGCCGGGGGCGCGGTGCCGGGCGGTGGAGCACCTGACCAAGCTCGAGGGGCTCAAGGAGTTCGAGCTTTTGGAGGGGCTCGAAGAAGGGTTCTTCCAGGCGCTCGCGATCTCGGCCGAGGTGCTCGAGCTCGGCGCTGGCACCACGCTCTACCGGGAGGGCGAACCTTCCGGGGCCGTGTACTTTGTGCGCGAGGGGCGCGCCAAGCTCTACCGCTCCTCCGGTGGGCCGAAGGCGCGAGACCAGATCCTCGGCGTCGTCGGCGACGGCTCGGTCCTCGGCCTCGGCGCGGCCCTCGAGGGCCGCCCGCAGAGCCAGGGCGCAACGGCGCTTACCGACTGCGTGCTCTACGCCGTGTTCCGCGACGACCTCTTCGACGTCATGGGCCGCTTCCCAGGGGGCGCCGTCCGCCTGAACCGGGTCCTCGCCGTCCGCGCCCGCGAGCTCGAGGACCTCATAGGCGACCTGGTCTTCCGCAGCGCCCCGCAAAGGGTGGCCCGCATGCTCCTGAACCTCGCCACCGAGGAGGGACGCGTGACCAAGCGGGGCGTGGTCTTCGAGCCCTCGCTCTCGCGCCAGGAGATGGCCGAGGCCACCGGCATCTCGCGCGAGGCCCTCTCCCGCGCCCTCTCCCGCCTCGCCCAAGAGGACATCCTGGACCTCGACGGCAAGACCGTGACCATCCTTAAGCCGGCCGAGCTCCGCTCCCGTACCTGAGAATCCTTCCCAATAACCCCCCGATTTGCGGGTAATTTGATCCAGATCACACCCCGCGATGACCCGGGTCATGGGCGGCGATGACGGTCGTCAACGGCGGGTGGTTGGGCCTCTGTGTGGCTGCTATAAAGCCGCCACAGCGAGAGGACAGCGAGAGGAGAAGCGCGATGACCTATGTGATTACGGAGCCGTGCATCGGCACGAAGGACCAGTCCTGCGTCGAGGTGTGCCCGGTGGACTGCATCTACGACGCGGGCGACCACTTCATGATCAACCCCGAAGAGTGCATCGACTGCGGCGCCTGCGAGCCCGAGTGCCCGGTCGAGGCGATCTTCCCCGAGGACGAGGTCCCCGACGACCAGGAGAGCTACATCGCCAAGGCCGCCAACTACTTCGAGTAGGGGCGAACCGGCAACGTGAAGGGGGCCCCTCGGGCCCCCTTTTTTGGTGCCGCCGGGTCTCTTACCCGGAGCGGTGCGGGCGGGCGGGTTTGAAGCCCGCCCCTACGATGTCCCTGGCGTGATGCCGGGCTCCGGGTCGGTGACCTTCGACGATCGGCCCCACCAGCACCCGCGCCTCGTCGCCCGCGACCAGGCGTCCTAGCCTGGCGAGGGCGCGCTTTAGGTGCGTCCGGGCCGCGCCCCGGGCCGCCGCGCCCCGCGCCAGGGACGCCAGAAACGGGTCCGTCGGCGAGAGCGCAGTCCGGAATGATGCCAGGGCGCCCCCTCCGACGTCCTCTATGGAGCACCCGCCCCAGCCCCCGAACGGCCCGTCGTACGTCCAGCGCAGCAGGGAGGGGCTCTCCGCCTCCTCCAACACGCTGCGGACCGTCTTCCCGAAGCCGAGAAACGAGACCTCCCACTCGGAGAGCATCCCGGCCCCTCCCGCGCCCGAGATCACCTCGACCCGCCGCACGCCGGGCGCCCACGCCGGGAAACCGCGCACGTCGAGCACCGCCTCGTAGAATTCTTCGGGCGCGACCGGCGCGAAGACGGCCGCCCCCAACTCTATCTCTCCGGCCTTGTTCGATGTCGATACGTCCATGTAACAAGATTATACAGGCGACGGGGCTATACTCCGGCGCATGGAAGACGGGAGCTGGCGGACGCTTGGGCGGGAGTACGTGTACCGGAGCCCGTGGTGCGCGTTCCGGGTGGACGCGGTGGAGTTGCCCGGTGGCCGGGCCATCGAGTACGGGGTGCTGGAGAGCGGCGGGTTCGCGGCCGTCGTCGCCGTGACGGTGGGAGGCGACGTGATCCTCGTCCGCCAGTGGCGCCAGCCGCTGGGCCAATTCACGCTGGAGCTGCCGAGCGGCGGGGTCGACGATGGGGAGGACGCCGAGGAGGCGGCGCGGCGGGAGCTCCTGGAGGAGGCCGGGTACAGGGCCGAGGGGCTGGAGCGGCTGACGAGCGTGCATACGAGCACCGGGCGGAGCACGGAGGTCGGGCACGTCTTCAGGTGCCTGGCGGTAGAGGACGGGCGGGGGCCCTCGCCGGAGCCTACGGAGTTTATCCGGGTGGTGGAGGTGCCCTTCAGGGAGGCCCTGGGGATGGTCAGGGACGGGCGCATCTCCGACGCGGCGACGGCGCTCGGGCTGTTGTGGGAGGCGGGCGTGGCGCGGGGGGCGTCCCTCCGGTAGACTAGGGGTACAAACAACCGGGGAGCCGCGAGGCTGAGAGGGCAGAGGGACCGAGAGGTCCGGAGCCGACCCGCTGAACCTGATCCGGGTAATGCCGGCGCAGGGAGATAAGAGAGTCTCGTCAGCGCATCCCCGGTCACCCGAAGGAGGGTGCGCTTTTGAACGCTTTCAAGGACACGAGGGTATTGACCGAGGCGGCGCTCGCCATCGCGCTCGCGTTCGTCCTGGGCTTTATCAAGGTCTTCAAGATGCCCTACGGGGGATCCATCTCCCTCGAGATGGTGCCGCTGATACTGCTGGCCCTCCGCCAGGGGCCGTGGGTCGGGGTGGTCTCCGGCGTCGTCTACGGCGTGCTCAACCTGGTCTCCGAGCCGGCCGTCTTCCATCCCATCCAGGTCCTGCTCGACTACCCGCTGGCCTTCGGCGCCCTCGGCCTCGCCGGCTTCTTCCGGCCCACCGTGAGGGGAGCGATTATCGGGGCTACGGTGGCGGTGCTTGCGCGCTTTGTCTGCCACTTCGTCTCGGGGGTGGTCTTTTTCGCCTCCTACGCGCCGGAGGGCTGGAACCCTTACGTCTACTCGGCCGCTTACAACGCGGCGTACCTGGTCCCGAGCCTCGCCATAGCCCTGGTGGTCGTGGTGGTCTTGTTGCGGGCGCTTGAGGGGGCGCAGCCGTCGCCGCGCCAGGTCCGGTACCGGCGCTCGATCGTGCACTAGGTTGCGCGCGGCCGTCTTCCTCAACGGGTCTGCGGACCCGCCGGACCTCTTGCGGCTCGTCGCCGGGCGGGCCGACCTCGTGGTCGCGGCCGACGGCGGCGCCCTTCACGCGCTGCGCGAGGGCATCGTCCCCGACCTCGTCGTCGGCGACATGGACTCGCTGGGGGAGGAGGGGGCGCGAGAGTTGGGGGATCGGGGGGCCTCCCTGGAGCGCCACCCGTCGAGGAAGGAAAAGATGGACGGGCACCTGGCCGTGCTGGCCGCCGGCAAGAGGGGGGCGGCCGACATGGACCTTCTCTGCGCCGCGGGGGGGAGGCTCGACGCCGTCTTTGCGCTGCCGCACCTGCTGCTGGCGGCGGAGCGTCTCGGGGCCCGGGCGACCGCCCTCGCCGCCTGGGGGGAGATGTTCGTGGTCGAGGACGGCTCCCGCACGGTGGAGGGGGAGGTGGGGGAGAGCGTCTCCGTCTTTCCGGTCGCCGGGCCGGCGCTGGGCGTCACTCTCGAGGGCTTCGAGTACCCGCTCCGGGACGCTCGACTGGAGGCGGGGGACACTTTAGGGTTCCATAACGAGCTGTCCGCCGGGAAGGCGTGGGTGGCCGTGGGGGAGGGCGCGCTGTTGGTGATCCGCGAGAAGGAGAACGCGCCCGCGTGAAGGGTACGTTGGAAGGGGCAAGCCTTCCCGACGGAAACGCACGCGCCGCCCAGGAGCGTGCGGGCCGCAAGAGATGGGGAGATTTGGAAGAGCATCGGGCGTCGGTCCGCCAGACGACAACGTCGAAGGAGAGAAGATTGCTTGTACCATTTATCGAGGTTCGGGGCATTGCGAACGGCCCTTGGCGGGACGAGTTGTGAAGGCCCGCGAGCTGGTCCAACGGCACGCGGAGGCCTGGCGTAAAGCGACCCGGCACCCGTTCCTCGACGGCGTGCGTGACGGGGGGCTGCCCGAGGGGGCCTTCGAGGCCTGGCTCGTGCAGGACTACCTGTTCGTCTCCGACCTTCTGGTGTTCCAGTCGCGTCTGCTCGCGCGGGCGCCCCGCCCGGCCCAGGCCGTAATAATCGGCGGACTGGTGGCGCTTGAGGAAGAGCTCGGATGGTTCGAGGGCCTCGCGGCGGACCAGGGGCTCGCGCTCGACGTTTCGCGTCACCCGACGACCGCCGCCTACCGAGATCTGCTCTCCGACCTGGAAGACGGGTCTTACCCGGCCGGGATCGTGGCGCTCTGGGCCGCCGAGCGGGCCTACCTCGATGCCTGGAAGGGCGCGGCGCCGGGCCATCCGGACTACCGCCCCTTTGTCGAGCACTGGACCGTCCCCGGTTTCGCCGGCTACGTGGCCGGGCTCGAGGAGGCGGCCGACGGCGCCCTCGACGGGGCGGCGGGGGAGGAATGCGAGGGGGCGGAGGAGGCCTTCCTGGCGGTCGCCCGGCTGGAGCGGGATTTCTGGGGGATGGCCTTCGCCGGGGGGGCCGCATGAGCCTCGCCGCCGCCCTGTGGAAGGAGAACGCAGATCTCGCCCGGGCGGCGCTCGGGCACCGTTTCGTACGGGGCCTCGGTGACGGGACCCTGCCCCTCGGGGACTTCCAGGATTACGTGGCCCAGGACGCCTTCTTTCTGGAGGCCTTCGCCCGCGCCTACGCGCTCGCCCTCGCCCGCAGCCCGGATCGCGGCGGCGTAGAAGCCTTCGCGGGGCTCGTGTCGGGCGTGATCGAGGAGCTGGAGTTGCACGGCGGCTACGCGGAGCGGTGGGGGGCGTCCCTCGACGGGGTCGGGCCGGGGGAGGCGACGCTCGCCTACACGGAGTTCTTGCTCTCAACCGCCGCGCTCGGGGACGTCGGCGAGATCTGCGCGGCGATGACGCCCTGCATGAGGCTCTACGCCTTTCTCGGGCGCTCCCTCGCCGAGGAGGGGCACGACGAAGAGGGCCCGTACGCGGAGTGGATCCGGACCTACGCCGACCCCGGGTTCGAGGCGCTCGCCGCCCGGCTGGAGGGGCTGCTCGACCGCTACGCCGACGACACCCCCGCCGTGCGGGCCGCCTACCGCCGGGCGATGAGGCTAGAGGTCGCCTTCTTCGAGGCGAACGCGGGGAGGGCCTGATCCGCGCATGAAGAACACCGGGACGCGACTGACCGGGCCGGTGGGTACGGAGCCGAAGCTTGCCGTCCGGGGCGTGGGGGTTACGAGGGGTGGGGTGAGGATCCTGGAAGGCATGGACCTCGAGGTCGAGCCGGGAACCTTCGTCGCCCTGATCGGGCCCTCCGGCGCGGGCAAGTCTACCCTGCTCGGCCTCCTCGCCGGCCTCGAAGTCCCCGACGAGGGTGCCGTTCTCCTCGACGGCGTCCCGCTCACGGGTGCCGGCTCCGTCGCCTACATGCCCCAGAGCGACCTGCTCCTACCGTGGCGCAGCGTCCTCGCCAACGTCTCCTTGGGCCTGGAGGCCGGCGGGACGCCCAGGAGGGAGGCGCGTGCCCGGGCGGCGGAGGCGCTCGCGAGGTTTGGGCTCGGGGACTTCGCGAAGAGGCCGCCGTGGACGCTCTCGGGCGGGATGCGCTCGCGCGCGGCGCTCCTGAGGACGGCCCTGCTCGGGCGCGACGTCTTGCTGCTCGACGAGCCGTTCGGGGCTCTCGACGCCCTTACCCGCCGGCACCTCCAGGAGTGGCTCCTCGGTGTCCGGGACAAGCTCGCCGCGACGATCGTCCTCGTCACCCACGACGTAGACGAGGCGCTGCTGCTCGCCGACCGGGTCGTCGTCCTCACGGCGAGGCCGGCCCGCGTCGCCCTGGACCTCCCTGTGGACCTCGAGCGTCCCCGCACGATGGGTGTCGAGACCACGGGCGGGTTCGCCCGCCTCAAGGGAAGGCTCCTGGGCGCCTTGGGGGTGGCGGTTTGAGGGGCCGGGCCGGGCGCGCGCTGCCGGCGGCCCTGCTCGCCGTCCTGGTTCTGGCGGGGTGGGAGGCCGTCGTGCGCCTTTTCGGGGTGCCGGCGTTCTTGCTGCCCGGACCCGCGGCGATCGCCGGGGCGTTCTGGGAGTCGCGCGGGTTGCTCCTGGAGCACGCGCTGCCCACGGCGGGGGAGGCCGTCGCGGGGTTCTTGGGGGCGGTCGTCGCCGGGGTGGTCTCGGGGGTCGTCATCAACCGATCGCCACTCATGGAGAGGTCGCTCTACCCGTGGCTCGTCGCGTCGCAGACCTTGCCTATCATCGCCGTCGCGCCGATACTCGTCACGTGGTTCGGGTACGGGCCCCTGCCGAAGGTGCTCGTGGTGGTCTTGTTCTGCTTTTTCCCGATAACGGTGGCGACGGTGGACGGGCTACGGGCGACGGAGCCGGACCTGATCCGGCTGATGCGCTCGTTCGGGGCGGGACGGTGGCGCACGTTTTTTATGGTCGAGGTGCCGGGGGCGCTGCCCTTCCTGTTCGGGGGGTTGAGGCTCGCCGTGACGTACAGCGTCGTCGGGGCTGTGATCGGGGAGTGGGTGGGGTCGAGCGCGGGGCTGGGGTTCCTCATGATCCAGGACAAGGCCCAGTTCGAGATACCGCGCCTCTTTGCCGAGATAGCGCTCCTCTCCGCCATGGGCGTCTCCCTCTTCCTCGCTGTCGCCCTCCTGCAACGCCTAGCCGCCCCTTGGACCTTACGGCGCGGGCGGGAGGGGACTCTGCTATAGTCCGCACAACAAACCACGGCGGAGCTTCCCCGGAGACCCGGGGCGGCTGAGAGTCGGCGATCGGCCGAGACGCTTTGAACCTGAAGTGGGTAATCCCACCGGAAGGGAGTGAGCCTGATGGTAGCCGTCACGTAACCCCCCGTCGCGCACCGGTCCCGTTCAATCGTGCCCAGGGAGGTTCCCTTGAGAAAAGCTTTTGTGGTTGTGCTCGTAAGTTCTCTGTGCGCCGCGCTCGCGGCGTGCGGCGGGGCCTCGGGGAGCGAAGGCTCCTCCAGGGGTCCCGAGAAGGTGACGCTGACGCTCGACTGGTACCCAAACGCCGACCACGCCGGCATCTACGCGGCCCAGGAGAGGGGTTTCTTCGGGGACGCCGGCCTGGAGGTCGCCATCCGTCAGCCCTCCGACCCGGCGGCCGTGCTCCAGCTCGTCGCCGCCGGGCGCAGCGAGTTCGGCATCTCTTACGAGAACGAGATGACCAACGCCGCCGCGCGCGACGTGCCCGCCGTCTCCGTCATGGCGGTAATGCAGGAGCCGCTGAACTCCATCATCAGCCTAAAAGATTCCGGCATCACGGGGCCCGAGGACCTGGCGGGCAAGAAGGTCGGCTACGCGGGGACCCCGTTCGGGACGGCGGTCATAGACACCGTCCTGCGCGAGGCCGGCGAGGACCCTTCGAGCGTCGAGAAGGTAAACGTCGGCTACGACCTCAGGCCGGCCCTGACCTCCGGGCGGGTGGACGCCGTGGTGGACGCCTACTGGAACATAGAGGCCGTCGAGCTCGCCCAGGAGGGCTTCGAGACGAACGTCATAAAGCTCTCCGAGGTCGGCGTTCCGAACTACAACGAGCTCGTCGTCGCCACGAGCGACGGCTACGCGCGCGAGGAGCCGGAGACCGTGCGCCGGTTCGTCGGCGCCCTGGCCAAGGGCCACGCCTACGCCGCGGAGCACCCCGGGTCCGCCAGGGACGCCCTGACGAACGCCAACGAGGAGCTAGATCCAAAGGTGGTCGAGGAGACCCTGCGCCTGACGGCGCCCCTCTTCGTCGAGAAGGGGGAGCCGGTCGGCTACCAGGACCCCGAGGAGTGGGAGACCTACGTGGACTGGGCCGTCGAGAACGGGGTTCTCCCCCGGCCCGTCGAGGTGGACGCGGCGATGACCAACGAGTACCTGCCGGAAGGAGGCTCTTGAAAAGGGTGATGAGCATAGCGACGAGCGATTCGGGGGCCGGGGCCGGCATACAGGCGGACCTCAAGGCGTTCTTGCGCTGCGGGGTCTACGGTACGACCGCCATCGTCGCCACCACCGCCCAGAACACCGTTGGCGTCACGGACATCTACCCGTTCCCGCCCGAGGTGGCGGTAAAGCAGATAGAGGCCGTGGTCGAGGACATAGGGGCGGACGCCGTAAAGACCGGGATGCTGTTCAACGCCGGCATCATCTCCGCCGTGGCCGGTGCGGTGAGGCGCCTGCGGCTCCCGAAAGTCGTCGTAGATCCCGTGATGGTCGCCGAGAGTGGGGCGACGCTGCTGGAACCCACGGCCGTGGAGGCCTACAGGGCCGAGCTCTTCCCGCTCGCCAGGGTTATCACACCGAACGCGAACGAGGCGTTTGCGATCCTCGGCGAGCCCGTGGAGGAGGGGAGGATCGAGGAGGCCGCGGCGGCGCTCCACGAGCTGGGGCCCGAAGCCGTGCTCGTCACCGGCGGGCACACCTCTTCGGGCGCGGACCTCCTCTACGACGGCCGGAGGTTCGAGAGGATAGAAGGACCCGTGTATCCCTCGGGGAACGCCCACGGATCGGGCTGCACGCACTCCTCGGCGCTCGCGAGCTATCTGGCGCGGGGCCTGGATGTGACGGAGGCCGCCCGGCGGGCCCGGTCGGTCGCCTCCGAGGCGGTCCGGCACGGGCTCGGGGAGATCGGGGCCGGCGCGGGCCCGGTCCACGCGCTCGGCGGTCTTTTGGAAGGGGTAGAACGATGAACGCTTCTGGGGCGCTGCGCGCGCTCGGGAAAGGGCGACCGCTCGTCCACCACCTGACCAACTACGTCACCGTCAACCTCGTCGCCAACGCGACGCTCGCCACGGGGGCCCTGCCGGTGATGGCGAACGCCGTCGAGGAGGTGGAGGAGATGGCGGCGGCCGCCGCAGCGCTCGTTATCAACATGGGGACGCTGGACGGGGCCTGGGTTGAGGCCATGATCCTGGCCGGCAGGGAGGCGAACCGCCGCGGCATCCCGGTGGTCCTCGACCCCGTCGGCGTAGGCGCCACCGGCTTTCGCACCGCGACCGCCGAGAGGCTCTTGTCCGAGGTGGGCTTCGCGGCCGTCTGCGGCAACGCGGGCGAGGTCTCCACGCTCGCTGGCCTCGACGCGGAGGTGCGCGGTGTCGAGAGCATCGGCGGCGACGCCGGGGCCGCCGCCGTAGCAGCCGCCGGGCGCCTCGGCACCACCGTCGCAGCTACCGGCGAGGTCGACTACGTGTGCGACGGGGAGCGGCTCTTCGCCGTGAAGAACGGCCACCCCCTGATGGGCCGCATCGTCGGGAGCGGCTGCGCCTCCACGGCCGTGGTCGGGTGCTTCGCCGCCGTCTCCGGCGGCGCGGAGACGGTCTCCGGGGCCCTGGCCTATTTCGGGCGGGCGGGGGAGGTCGCCGCGGGGGCGGCCGAGGGCCCCGGCACCTTCGAGCCCCGGCTGCTGGACGCCCTGGCCGCCCTCGCCGCCGACCCCGGCGGCCTCGACGCGCGCCTCGCGGTGGAGGAGGTGTCGCTTGCGTAGCGCGCTTGGCGGTAGCTCACCCGGCGGTAGCGCGGGCGGCGCCACGCGCAGGCTCGTGCTCGCCGCGCTCTTCGCGGGGCTGGGCGTTTTGCTCTCCTCCTTCGCCGTGCCCGTAGGCGCCGCGCGCGTCTTCCCCTTCCAGCACGCCATCAACGCGGTCGCCGGGGTCCTGCTCGGACCGTGGTGGGCCGCGGGCTCGGCGCTCGTCACCGCGACCTTGAGGTTCTCCCTGGGCACGGGAAGCATCTTCGCCTTCCCCGGGAGCCCCTTCGGGGCGCTCGCGGTCGGCCTCGCCTACAGGTTCCTGCGCAGGGACGAGGCCGCGCTCTTCGAGCCGGTCGGCACCGTGCTCCTCGGGGCGACGCTCGGGGCGGTCTTGATCTCGCCGTTCCTCGGGGCGGCGGGCGGTGGGCTGGTCGCCTTGATGATCGCCTTCGCCCTCTCCAGCATCCCCGGCGCCGTTATAGGCTACGTGCTCCTGAAAGCCTTGAGAAGGTCCGGGCGGGTCGGATGAGCGTGGCGCGAGACCGGACGGCGGGGACGCCGTTCACTGAAGGGGAGGGGGAAAGGGATTATCTTTTGGGCATGAGCCGGACGCCCGGGGCAGGGGAGATCTTGAAGAACGCGGACCACCGCGCGTACCCGGTGCCCGCCGGTCCATGGGCCCTGAGCATGAGCTGGCACGACCTGCTCTTCATGCACTGGCCCGTCCCCGCGGGCGGGCTGCGCCCGCTCGTGCCCCCCGCGCTGAACCTCGACACCTTCGACGGCGACGCCTGGCTCGGCGTCGTCCCGTTCCGCATGAGCGGCGTGAGGCCCCGCTTGGTGCCGGCCGTGCCGGGGCTCTCCAACTTCCCCGAGCTGAACCTCCGCACGTACGTCAGCGCCGGCGGGAGGCCCGGCATCTGGTTCTTCTCCCTTGATGCGCACAACCCCGTGGCCGTCCGCCTCGCGCGGGCCACCTTCCACCTGCCTTACTTCGACGCCCGGATGTCCTCGCGGAAGGAGGGCGAGGAGATCCACTACCGCAGCGTCCGCACCCACCGCGGCGCCCCGCCGGCCGAGTTCGCGGGCCGCTACCGGCCCGCGGGCGCCCCGTTCGAGAGCCGGCCGGGGTCGCTGGAGAACTTTCTGACGGAGCGCTACTGCCTCTACGCCGCGGACAGCAGGGGCACCGTCCGGCGCGGAGAGATCCACCACCAGATGTGGCCCCTGCGGCCCGCCGAGGCCGAGACCGAGACGCTGCGCATGACGGAGAGGATAGGCCTCACCCTGCCGGACTCGCCGCCGCTCCTGCACTTCTCCGAACGCCTCGACGTGCTCGCCTGGCCGCCGAGAAAGTTGGAGTCGTGAAGGTCGGCGACGACCGGCTGCTTCTGGTTACCGACCCGCGCCCCGACCTCGTGGACCGCGTGGAGGCCGCCGTCCGGGGCGGGGTCGACATCGTCCAACTGCGGGACAAGAGGTCCCCGAGGGGGGACCTGATCCCGCTCGCCGAAAGACTGAAGGACGCGTGCCGGCGGGCCGGCGCCCGGTTCACCGTCAACGACGACGTGGAGCTCGCCCGGCTCGTCGGCGCCGACGGCGTGCACCTCGGCGAGGACGACGCCCCCACGCCGCACGCCCGCCGCGTCCTCGGCCCGGGCGCCGTTGTTGGGCGCTCCGCCGGGAGCGTCGACGTCGCTCTGGAAGCCGTCCGGGGTGGCGCGGATTACCTTGGCGTCGGGGCCGTCTTTGCCACCCCGACAAAGCCGGAGGGCGAGGTGGCCGGGCTTGCCCTGATCCGGGCCCTGGCCCACGAAGACCCGCCCGTCCCGTGGTTCGCCATAGGCGGCGTGACCCTCGAAACCGCGGGCGCCATCGCCGCCGCCGGCGCCCCCGGCTTCGCCGTCGTCCGCGCCGTGCTCGACGCCGAAGACCCGGAGGCCGCCGCCCGCGAACTGCGGTCGATGCTGGGGTAGGGACCGAGGCTTAGGGCCAGAACGTGAGAACCAAGCCGAAAGATATACTCTTCGGATGCCGAACCCTGCGGAAAACTCCCTGTTATGAGGGCGGACCTCGTCGCCGGCATCCTGCCGGTTCGGGACGACGGCCGGATGCTCCTGCTGCAGCGGCCGACGGGCACCTGGGAGCCGCCGGCCGGGCGACTGAGCCTCGGCGAGGGCTTCGAGGAGGGGGCCGTGCGGGAGCTCTACGAGGAGACGGGGATGCTCGTCGCCCCGCAAGACATCCTCGCGACCTGGGTGGGGGAGGCCCCGAGCGGGCGCGCGCTGGCCGCCGTCACCTTCGTCGGCAGGACCGTCGAGGATGAGGTGAGGATCTCCCACGAGCACCTCGACCACCGGTGGGTCACCCTCGAGGAGTGGCTCGAGCTGCCAAGCTGGTGGAGCCGTGAGAACGTCCGCCGCGCGGCCGGGCCCCTGGGGGAGCTCGGGGAGGCCACCCCGCGCCCGCCCGCGCCGGCCGGCGGGGACGACGGCGGGGTCGCCAACGCCGTCCTTGGTGCCGGCGTGGTGATAGCGGACCCCGACGGCCCCGAGCCGCGCGCCCTGCTCATGCGGCGCAGAAAGCCGCCCGTGGGGCTGTGGGAGAACCCCGGCGGTATCCTGGAGCCCGGCGAGGACTTCGTGGCCTGCGCCAGGCGCGAGGCGGTGGAGGAGACGGGCCTGGAGATCGGGGCCTCCCTGCGGCCGTGGTGGACGCGGGTCGAGCCCTGGAAGGCCCCGGACGACCCGGAGCTCTACGCGGGGGTGGGCTTTCTCGCGCGCTGGGACGGAGGCGCGGTGCGGTTGGAGGAAGCGGCCCACGACGACCACCTGTGGGCGACGGAGGAACAGTGGCGCGGCCTGCGCACCTGGTACACGCCCGAAGACTCCGACCGGCTGTGGGCCAGAATCCGGGCGATGGGGAGTTGACGGGTACGCCCGGAGAGCCCCTGGGCGGGTCCCCCGGACGCGCGCGGTACCTCGGGCTTGGACCTCTCGCGCTCGCCCTCCTGATGTGGGCGCTCGTCCCCGTCTTCCTGCCGCCGCTCCCCGCCGGGCAGAAGGGCCGGACGACCGCCGCGCTGCTCGTCGTCGGCGAGGCGGCCCTCTGGGTCTCGGCCGTCCCCTTGGGGCGGGAGGTGGTCAGGCGCTACCGGTCCTACCTCGACCCGCACCGGCTCTTCCGGCGCGAGGGACCGTGAACGAGTTCGACGTCGTCCGCCGGCTCTCCGGCCTGCTGCCGCCCGCACCGGACGAGGTGGTCGTGCCCATCGGGGATGACTGCGCGGTGGTGAAGATAGGGGGCGAGTCATGGGCCGCCGCCTCGGACATGCTCGTCGAAGGCCGCCACTTCAAGGGGTGGGCCACGCCGGAGGACGTTGGCTACAAGGCCGTCGCCGTCAACGCCTCGGACGTTGCGGCCATGGGCGGGACCCCGCGGTTCGTCCTGGTCTCGGGGGCGGCGCCCGATCCGGAGACGGCCCTCGGGCTTTTCGCGGGGGTGGCGGAGGCCTGCCGGGAGTTCGGCCTCTACCCCTTGGGCGGTGACACCACCAGCGCCGACGCCATCGCCGTGGACGTCGCCATCCTCGGCGAGCTGGGGGCGCCGCCCGTCTTGCGCTCCGGGGCGAGGCCGGGGCACCTGCTGGCCGTGACGGGGGAGCTTGGCGCCTCGGCGGCCGGGCTGCTCGCCCTCGAAGGGGGCGTGGACGGTTTCGGGAGGCTGAAAGAGAGGCTCCTGCGGCCCCGGCCGAGGGTTGGGGTCGGGCTGGCGGCGGCCCGGCTCGGGGTGGGGGCCATGATCGACCTCTCCGACGGCCTCGCCTCCGACGTGCGCCACGTGTGCGCGGCGAGCGGGGTCGGCTGCGCGGTGGACCTCGACAGGCTCCCCATCTCCGACGATACGCGGAAGTTCGCGGCGTCCCTCGGGCGCGACCCCGGGGCGCTCGCCGCTGGCGGCGGGGAGGACTACGAGCTCCTCATCTCCGCCCCCGAACGGGTCCTCGAGGATCTGGCCGAGGCCGTCGAGGTGCCCGTAACCGTCGTGGGCGAGGTCACCTTATCCGGCATCGCCTTCCGGCGCGGGAACGGGACGGTCGAGGCCCTCTCCGGCTGGGACCACTTCGCCTGAGGGCGAGGAGAAGGCGTCGTTCCGCGCGGCGTCCGCCAGCCGCTCGGCGCCCTCGCTGCCGGGACGTCTATCCCAGACGGAGACCCTCGTATCGTAGGAGCCCGCGGCCCCGAGCGGGCCCGTCGAGATCTCCTGGGCGCCGGGCTCCAGGAAGACCGGACGGGGCGGCGCGTCGTACCAGCGGCCCTCGCCGTCCCTGACGCTGTAGCCCACCCAGAACGTCGTGGCGTTCGTGCCCCTGTTCGCGACGCGCACGGAGGCGGACGCGGGCTCCCCGCCCTGCAAGACTCCCGAGGGGGGCTCGAACGAGGTGATCCCGGCGGGCACCGCGCCGGCTGGGCCGCCGCACCCTGCCGCCGGCAGGAGGAGGCAAGGGAGCATAACCGCGCGGCCCGGCCAGCCCGAGGGCTGCCCTCGCGTGGATCAACCCGGCCCGCGCCGAGCGCGTCCTTCGGCGCCGGCCTGGTCCGCTCCCTTCGGGGCTTCCTGGTTCAAGCCCCGCTCTACGGCCTCGAAGCGCTTGGCGTCGAGGAAGTCGTGCACGTAGACCTTCCCGTCGGCTTCCCTTACGTGGCGCACGACCTTTTGCGCGGCGCCGGGGTCGGGGGAGAGGGGGTCGAGCGGCATCAGGGTGAACTTCAAGCCGTTCTCCTCGGCGATCTTGCGCTCCTCCTCGATCCAGGGCGCGTCGTCGGGGTTGTCGGGGTCGAGGGTGGAGACTATCTCGTCGACGTCCCGGCGCAGCACGTACTCGAACCACTCCTCCTCGGTGGGGTAGGGGCCGAGGATGATCCTCTCCCCCTCGTAGGTCTTCACCCGCCCCCGCTCGAAGCGGTAGGGGAGGTCCACCTCCCGCTCCGTCGGGTCGGGTGCTTCGGCCTCGAGCTCCTGCCTCACGATGTCCACGCGGTGCTTGCCGAGGTAGCAGTGGATGTAGAACTGCTTGTCCTCCTGGGAGGCGAGCGCCTTTATGGCCTCCAGGGAGGCCTCGTTGCCCGAGATCCAGGGCAGCATCGGCCGCGAGTAGACGCGGATTCCCGCGCTCTTGCCGTTGTCCTCCTCCTGCTCGAGGAGCACCCTCTCGAAGGGCACCTTGGGGCTCAGGAGCGCGATCACGCCATCATACCCTTCGGCTTCTAGCTCCTCGAGCCGCTCCGCGTCCGGGTAGGGCCCGAAGACCAGCCTCTGGTCCTCCTGGGCCGACTGCTGGCCGAGTTGGCCGGCGGCCGCCAGAAAATCGTTGTCCAGCATCAGGAAGAAGACCACCACCGCGCCGGCCACGCTCGCGACCGCGACGGCGCCCGCGCCGAGCAGGCCCCTGCCGCGCCGCAGAAAGAGGCGGGCGTAGAGCCCGGTGAGCAAGAACCCGACGAGGACCCAGCCCAAGATCAGGACGTCCAGCACCACGTCTATGGTCCCCTGCGAGGTCCCGGAATCGACCAGCCACTGCTCGAAGGGAACGAGAAAGAACAGCAGGTACAGGACGCCCCCGGCGAACCCCAACGTCGCGAGAAAGACGAGCGCCAGAAACAGCCGCAGGAAGAGAGCCTTCCTCCCGAACTTCGCCCTCGACTCGTAGTACTCGTACATGGTGGATGCGTAACTTTCTCTCATGGGGACCGCGTGGAATCCGGTCCCGTCCTTATGCGACCCTTAGACTAGCCCCCCGCCGAGTGTACCCTATGCTTCTCGCCATCCCCGTCCGTCGG
>JAUJMB010000119.1 GCA_030447045.1 Rubrobacteraceae bacterium
GGTCGAGCAGGAACCCCTCCTTCTCGTCCGTGCGCACGCGGCCGCCGACGCCGTCCGACGCCTCGAAGACGGCGACCTCGGCGCCACGCTCCCTCAACACCTTTGCGCACGTGAGGCCGGCGAGACCGGCCCCAACAACAATGACTTTCATACCCGCAAGAGTGTAGCGCACCTATCCGAAACGACCGTTAGATCTTTGACGCCACGACCGGCCCGGGACTAGCGCTTATCGAAATCGAGCCTGACCTTGTGGTCCTCGTCGAGCTTGAGGGCGGCGGCGTAGGGCTTGCCGGCCTTGCTCCTGAAGCCTTTTAGCTGGGGGGTGCGGCGGTTGGTAAGGAGTTGCTTGGCCTGAGACTGGCTCAGGCGCTTGCCCGAGACCTGCTTCCAGATCGCGAAGTCGCACCGGTTCTTCTTCCAGGCCGAGCACCCGTAGGACTTCTTGGTCTCGATCACGGGCGAGCCGCACTTCGGACACGTCCCGAGCGGCTCGCGGTCGGCGCGGGAGGGCGCCGCGACCTTCTCGCCCCGCATCCCGCGCACGTCGTCCACGAGCGTGGTCGCGAAACGGGTGATGTCGGCCATAAAGTCGGGGCGTCTCTCGGCGCCCTTCTCCATCTTCGCGAGGCGCTCCTCCCACCGGGCGGTGAGTTCGGGCGAGCCGAGGGGGCTGTCCCCGAGGAGCGCGATGAGCGACCGCCCCTTCTGCGTGGGCACCAGGGACTTCTTCTCGCGCTCGACGTAGCCGACCCTTATGAGCCGCTCGATGGTCGCCGCCCGCGTGGCGGGGGTACCCAGCCCCGAGTCCTTCATCTGCTGCCTGAGCTCCTCGTCCTCGACGAGCTTGCCGGCCGTCTCCATGGCACCCAGCAGGGCGGACTCGGAGTAGCGCGGCGGCGGCTTGGTCTCGCCCTCCTTGACGCCGGTCTTGGCGACGTCCCACTCCTGGCCGGCCTCTATCGGGGGCAAGACGGGCGGCTCCTGCTCCTTCTTGCCGCCGACCCCATCGGGGTAGAGCGCGCGCCAGCCGGCCTCGAGCACGACCCGGCCCTTGCTCAGGAACGTCTCCTCGCGGGCCTCGGTGACGACCGTGGTGTTCTCGAAGCGGGCCGCAGGGAAGAACACGGATAGGAAGCGCCGGGCCACGAGGTCGTAGATCTTCGCCTCGTCGGAGGGCAGGTTGCCCGGGGATTTCTTGTTCGTGGGTACTATGGCGTGGTGGTCGGTGACCTTCGAGTCGTCCACGATGCGGCGGGTGATGGGCAGCTTCGGCCTGTCGAGCAGCTCCCGGGCGAAGGGCGATAGCTCCGGCAGGCCGCCCGCGGCGTCGATGCGCCTCTTGAGGCCCCCGATCATGTCCCCCGAGAGGTAGCGGCTCGAGGTGCGCGGGTAGGTGATGAGCTTCTTGCCCTCGTAGAGTGACTGGGCGGCCTTGAGCGTCCGCTCGGCGGTGAAGCCGAACCGGGAGTTGGCGTGCCGCTGGAGCTCCGTCAGGTCGTAGAGGAGCGGCGGCTTCTCGGTGGCGGTCTTCTTCTCCGCCTTCTTCACGACGCCGGTCCCGCCGCGCACCTTCTCCGCTATCTCCTCGGCGGCCTCCCGGTTGTCCAGGCGGTTCCTCTTCCCCTTGAACCAGACCCCGTCGTAGGAATTCCCCTCCCGGCGGAAGCGGGCGTGGACGGTCCAGAACTTCTCGGGCTTGAAGGCCTCTATCTCGGCCTCCCGCTCGACGAGGAGCTTGAGGGTCGGGGTCTGGACGCGGCCGACGGAGAGGACGTTGCCGGGCCGGCCGAAGCGGACGGAGTAGGCGCGGGTCGCGTTCATGCCGACCACCCAGTCCGCCTCGCCGCGGCTGCGGGCCGCGTCCTCGAGGGGCTTCATGCGGCTTCCGTCGCGTAAAGAGTCGAAGCCCGTCCTTATCGCCTCGTGGGTGAGGGAGGAGATCCAGAGCCGGAGGACCGGCTTGCGGCACCCGGAGAGCCCGTAGAGGTACGCGAAGATGAGCTCGCCCTCCCGCCCGGCGTCGCACGCGTTGACGACCTCGGTCACCGAAGGGTCCTGCATGAGCCCCTTGACGATGTTGAACTGCTCGCGGGTCTTGGGCGTCACCCTCACCTTGAACTTCTCGGGCAGGATGGGCAGCGTCTCCAGGCGCCACCTCTTGTACACCTCGCCGTACGCGTCGGGTGGCGCGAGCTCCGCGAGGTGCCCGAGCGCCCACGTAACGGTCCAACCGTCGCCCGCCACGGAGCCCTTCCCCTTGCGCCCCCCGCCTAGGGCGCCCGCTATGTCCCGCCCCACCGACGGCTTCTCCGCGACTATGAGCCTCATGAGACGGAGTATACGGAAAGGATCTGCGGTTACATCGACCGGAGACGGTCAGGGGGACCTGCGGGCGAGCTCCCTGTCGATGCGTTCTTTGTCGAAGCCGACGATCCAGGCGTTCCCGATCTTGATGACCGGCACCCCGCTCTGCCCGGTCTTCCTGACGAGGTCGCGGGCCGCGGCGGGGTCCCTCTCGACGTTGATCTCCTTGAACGGAACTCCTTGTTCTTTGAAGTGCCGCTTCGCCCGGCGGCACCAAGAACACGTGGGCGTGCTGAACACGATCACCTTCGCCACGGAAGCTCCTTCCTGCCCTTGCGGGTCAGACGTCCTTTAACTCGCCGACCAGGACCGCTTTGGCGGAGTCCATGCGCGGTTCGATGGGGAACTTTTCGCGGGTGATCCCCACCCGCTGGTAGCCGCCGACGGTCTCCTGCGGCACGCTCATTCGGCAGGTAGCCCGGCCCCGATCGTCCACGGTGAAGGTGCCGGCGCTGACGCGACCTTCCCCCTTGCCGAACCAGAGCTCGTAGTATTCGTCCTCTTCTAGCCGCGGCAGGTCCCACGCCTCCAGTTCGGCCTGCGCGTTGGTGGCGGAGGTCTCTACCCGCAGCTCGCCGCCGGCCCCCGGCGCGAGCTGCGTGGATCGCAGCGTGATGGCCGTCTCGGGGGCGAACAGGCCGGACATCCCGTTGACGAGCGCCAACCCGAGAACGGCGAACACGCAGACGGCGGCCGCCACCGCCCAGGTCGGGACGCGCCACCGGGAGGCACGCCACCGAGAGGCGCGAGGCCCCATCCCGACCACCGCCCTGTCCTTGAGGTGCGAAGGGGGCACCTCCGCCACGGCCGCAAACTCGACCAGGCGCTCGTGGGCGAGTCGCAAAGAGTCCGCCTCGCGTCTGCAGGAGGAGCAACCCCTTAGATGCTCCTCGACCGTCCGCTCCTCGTCGGCGGGGAGATAGCCCATGACGAACGGGCCCAGGAGGTCGCGCGTCTCCTGGTGCTCACTCATCGACGGCCCTCCCGTCCGGGTCGGCCAAGATCTCGCGCAGGGCCCGCATGGCGGCAGTGGTGCGGCTCTTGACGGTCCCGAGTGGCGTGCCTGTGTGGTCGGAGATCTCCCTCTGCGAGAGGCCCTCGAAGTACGCGAGGACGAGCAGCTCCCGGTGGACCGGGGAGAGCCGCGAGAGCGCCGTGGCGACGTCGAAGCCGCGGGAGAGAGAACCGGAAGGGTCCGGGTCCTCGGGCACCGGCGGCGGGTCCGCGCCCACCGTGCGGACGCGGGCCTTGCGGCGCCGGATCAGGTCCGTGGCCCGGTTGCGGGTGATGCGGTAGACCCAGGTCGCGAAGCTCGCCCGTGAGGGGTCGAAGCTTCCTGCGTTCGTCCACACGGAGAGAAAGACGTCCTGCACCAGATCCTCGGCCTGCCCCCGGTCCCCGAGGTAGCGGGTCCCGGCGCTGTAGATGAGGCCCGCGTAACGGTCGTAGAGGACGCCCAGGGCGCGCTCGTCCCCGGCCGCCACGCGCCGCACCAGGATCTCGTCCTCCACTCCGGCCATCGGGGCCCTTCCCTCCGCCGACGGGGCGGGACCACAGGACCCCACCCTCCTCGGGGCAGATGATATCCCCTCCGGCCCCGGCGCACCGAAGCCCGGTCTGGCGCACACAACGGCTGTCATCTCTCCTCTTCATCCACGGGTTTATACGACGGGCCCATCCCGCCGGATTAGCGTCGGACCCCGGATTCGCCGCACCGGCGGGTCTTCGGAGGCGGTAAAATGGGGCGGTTCAGAGGAAGGTGGTGGGAGCCCGATGGAACCGGACATGCCGCCGGAGGAGCTGCGGGCGGTCGCGCGGCGTCCCGCTAGGGGTTCGCTTGGGAACTTTTTCGGCGATCTGCGGGACCTCGTGCGCTTTCAGACGCTCAAGGCGACCGTCCAGGAGTTCATCCGGGATGACGCGCTCGGGCTGGCGGCGCAGCTCGCCTACTACCTGATCCTGGCGATCTTCCCCTTCATCCTGTTCCTGGTCGCCGTCCTCGATGCCTTCGGCAGCTCCAGCCCGCAGTTCGTCAACGAGCTCTTCGACTACCTGAGAAGGGTGATGCCCGCCCAGGTCTTCGACCTCATAGAGACGTACACCGAGCGGAGCCTGCGTAACGAGGACACGGCGCCGGGCCTCCTCTCCGTGGGCATCCTCGGCTCGATCTGGGCCACATCTAACGCCTTCTCGGCCCTCATAAACGCCCTCAACCGCGCCTACGACGTGCAGGAGACGCGGCCGTTCTGGAAGGTAAGGGGCATCGCCATCCTGATGACGCTCGGGCTCTCGGTGCTGGTCTTAGGCGGCGTGCTGCTCCTGATCTCGGGCCCCTCCATCGGCGAGGCCATCGCCGAGGTCTTTACGCTGGACGACGAGTTCGTGGTCGTGTGGAACGTGGCGCGGTGGCCGGCGGCGCTACTGTTCATGGTCGCGACGGTGGCCCTGCTCTTCTACTTCGCCCCCGACGCCGGGCAGCCTTTTCGCTGGATCACGCCCGGCGGCTTCGTCGGCATCGCCCTCTGGGTGCTGGCGAGCCTCGCCTTCAACCTGTACCTCGGCAGCGACTTCAACACCTACGACAAGACCTACGGCTCCATCGGCACGGTCATCATCCTGCTGCTCTACCTCTACATCTCGTCGCTCACCATCCTCTTCGGCGCGACCCTGAACGCGACGCTCGTGAGGATGAAGGAGGAGATCTCCGGCGAGAGGATCCTGGACGCCCAGCCCGCCCACGAGAAGCCCGACATCCTGGATGAGGAGGCCATCGAGGAGATCCAGGACGCCGGCAAGTAGCCGTCGAACGGCGCGGAGGTCTTTGGTATACTGGCGCCGTTCGGAGGAGTGGCCGAGTGGTTGAAGGCGGCACCCTGCTAAGGTGTTATACCTCTCTAACGGGGTATCGAGGGTTCGAATCCCTCCTCCTCCGCCCTCTGGC
>JAUJMB010000016.1 GCA_030447045.1 Rubrobacteraceae bacterium
GGCAAGGGGACGGCCCCGTTGGTAGGCCCAACGGGCTCGTTGTCGGTTCCCGCGTCGCCGCTCGACTCAACGCCGAAGTAAGCTCCGCCCAGGGCAACCACACGGAACAAACCACAACAAACCCGGTAAGGCGAAGGCACGATAGAAGCCCTTCAGCGCCTGCCCGACGCCGCCAAGCAACCCCCGCGAAAACCTCAGGACCCGACGCGGCCGAGATCACTTGCCCACGCAACCCCCAGGACAGAGGCGCATGCCCACCAGACCAGCAAACATGGCGGGCGACCGTGCGTGGCGTTGAGGACGGTCGCCCCTCTTATGTTCTGCGGAGGCTGTCCGCTGGTATGATGTACATAAGAGAACCCGGCCGGGAGGTGAGGTGGAGCGAAAACGCACGATGCGGGAGTGGTTGGAGTCGTTGGATCCCACGGAGTTCCTGGAGATCTCCGCCGCGATCTCGGACATCCAAAGGGATCGCCGGGAGGCCCGGCGTCGCAAGCTCGAGGAGCGGCGCGCCAGATCCCGTGATAAGGGCCATGGCGGGCGCTACCTCCGGCTAGAGCACGTGAAATGCGGCAAGACCGGCTGCAAGAAGTGCAACGACGAGAACCCGCAACTCCACGGCCCCTACTGGTACCTGTACCGTCCGAAGAAGAGCGGCGACGGCCGCACGAGCGAGTACGTAGGCAAAACCCTGCCAGAGAACCTCGCCAGCGAGTTCGGAATACCCGAGGATCGCCGGGTAGCAGAGTAGCTTCCCGTCTCTTATGTAAGAAGCACTACTCTCACCTCTATGTTACATAAGACGATTGGTCCCCTGTGACCCGCCGGGATCTTCAGGGCCTGCTCTATCTACCTCGTTGCAACTCTATTCAGCACGACGCGCGGGCCTGGTTCTCGGACGCGGGGGTTCCTGGGAGGCTGCTAATGCCCAACAAACGGGAACCTACACAGGAAAGCGTGCGCGGGCTTCGGGAACCGTCCCGGGGCGAAGCTCGCGGAAGGCGCCCACCCGCACGGGTTTCGTTGGACAGGGGCAAGGGACATGCCCCGGCCCCTTGCCCACCAAACCGGCGCCGGCGTCCGAAAAGGGGTGGCCCGAACATCGCGAGGTCGCGAGCGCTATGACCGGGCCGGCGCCGCTTCTCTTCCCGGCCGCCGAAACAGCGTGGCGGAGAAGCAGGCTCTCTAGCTGGTCCGCGCCGAGGGATCTCCTCCCAAGGCCTTCCGGGCTAGAATCTTTCCCTCTGGACCCCGGACGGAGGTACGCTTGAGGCGATTGTTTTTGAACGAGGAGGTACGGCTAAGGGCGGGCTGGCGCCTGCTCGTGCAGCTCCTGCTCTACACCATCGGGGTCTCGCTTT
Source organism: Rubrobacteraceae bacterium (assembly GCA_030447045.1). Next base: position 1,362 of record JAUJMB010000016.1, read on the forward strand.
TCGGGTCCTTCACGCTCGCTGCGTTGGCCGGCCTCTCCCCCGGCGTGAGGACAGACCCGTCGCCGTACCTGTCGGTCCTGTTCTACGCGGGCGCCGCCCTCGTGGCGACGGCGAGCGTGTGGGCTTGCGGGCGGTCCCTGGACGGGCGGCCCTTCTCGGGGTTCGGCCTGCGCCTGGACCGCGCCTGGTGGTCGGACCTCGGCTTCGGGTTGCTCCTCGGGGCGTTGCTGATGACGGGGATCTTCCTCGTCCAGCTCGCCGCCGGGTGGGCCAGCGTGACGGGCACGTTCGTCGGCGTGGAAGGGGGCGCCTTCTTCCCGGCCATCCTCGCGCCCGCGGCCCTCTTCGTCTGCGTCGGCTTCTACGAGGAGCTCGTCAGCCGCGGCTACCAGTTGACGAACCTGGCGGAGGGGCTGAACGTCGCCGCCGTCGGGCCCAGGGGGGCCATCGTGCTAGCCTGGGTCCTCTCCTCGTCGGTCTTCGCCGCCGTTCACCTCTTCAACCCGAACACGGGCGTCCTGAGCACCCTCAACATCTTCCTGGCGGGCATGATGCTCGGCGCCGGCTACGTCCTGACCGGCCAGCTCGCCATACCCATCGGCCTCCACACGACCTGGAACTTTTTCCAGGGCAACGTCTTCGGCTTCCCGGTCAGCGGCCTGGACCTCGTGGACGCCACCTTTCTCTCCACCCGGCAGACCGGGCCGGACCTTCTGACCGGCGGCCCCTTCGGCCCCGAGGCCGGCCTCCTCGCCCCCGCGGCCATGGCCGTTGGCGTCGGGCTCATAGCCCTCCGCGTCCGCCGCCGAACCGGCAAACTCGGCCTGCACCTCCCCCTCGCCGAGAGCCCCCTAAAGCACCGCTAGCAGGGGCCAAGGGACGGCGGGGGCCTACGCCCGGTTCATGAGGGCCTTGTAGGTCTGGTGGAGGTGATCCGAGATTGTCACCACGGCGAATATGGTGGCCACGAGCCGGGTGATGCGCGGCACGAGCACGAGGCCGTAGGTAAAGAAGGAGGCCAGCCACACGCCGAGGCAGAACTTGCACGTCAGCAGCTCGCCCACGGACCTGCGCAGGCCCTCGCCGCGGGGCTCCTCGTCGACCTTCTTGGGGCTCTCCTTCTCCTGAAGCTCGGTAAACGGGGCGCGCAGGGGGCTCGTGACCGCGTCTTCGGCCCCCATCAGGCTCAGCTTGTGGGCTGCCATCCCGAGCAGGGCTATGTCCCTCGCGTCCACCCGCTCCGGCAAGCTTCTTCCGCTGCTCCTGACCAACAACAGGAAGACGGCGAAGATCGCGTTAAAGACCCCCGCCAGCACGCCGTAAGACGAGAGCGAGATGTCTTCGTTCTTCTTGTAGCCCTCGAAGATGCCCTCGGTGTTGCCTTCACCCATGGTTGCCCCTCATGTTCGACGCGCCGGATATGTTCTGCCCAGGGTATCCCCGACACGCGACCAGGCCTAAACCTCCCTTCTGGTGTTGGCGGGCGCGGCGGGTAGGGCTTCCGATGCCCGGAATCGCCGCTCCCGCAGGGGTACGTCCGGGGAATGCGGGCCCCTTCGCCGAAGCCGCCGCAAGACGTTCGCGCCCGAATATGGCCCGAAGTGTGCACCCCGAGTGGGCGGAAACCGCCCGGACGAAGGGTAACGGGCGGGGCGGGCGGGTATAAGCGGGGTTACATCAAAACAGGAAAGGGACCTCCGTGACAGACGACCAGCACACCCAGCAAGACCCGACGACGCAGTACCCGCAGCCGCAGTACCCGGAGCAGACCCAGATGGATCAGCATCCCGGCCTCGAGCAGGAGATGGGGCCCCAGCCGGACTACGGGTACGAGACCTACCGCGGCTCCGGCCGGCTCGAAGGCAAAAAGGCGGTGATCACCGGCGGCGACTCCGGCATCGGCCGGGCGGTCGCGCTCGCCTTCGCCAGGGAGGGCGCTGACGTCGTGATCTCCTACCTCCCCGAAGAGGAGCCCGACGCCCAGGAGACCGCAGAGGTCGTCGAGGAGGCTGGCCGCAAGGCCATCAAGGTGCCGGGGGACATCAGCGACGAGTCCCAGTGCCAGCTCCTGATCCAGAACGCCGTCGACGAGTTCGGCGGGATAGACATCCTGGTCAACAACGCGGCCCACCAGATGACGGTGAACGGCATAGCCGACGTCTCGACGGAGCTTCTCGACCGGACCTTCAAGACCAACATCTACGCCATGTTCTGGCTCGTCAAGGCGGCGCTCCCGCACATGCGCGAGGGCGGCTCTATCATCAACGTGGGCTCCATCCAGGCCTACCAGCCCTCCCCGCCGCTCCTTCCGTACTCCTCGACCAAGGGCGCCATCACGACCTTCACCAAGGGCCTCGCCCAGGAGGTCGTCCAGTACGGCCTGCGCGCCAACACCGTCGCCCCGGGCCCGGTCTGGACCCCCATAATCCCGGCCTCCATGCCCGCCGACACGGTAAGCCAGTTCGGCGGCACGAGCCCGATGGGGCGCCCGGCGCAGCCCGCCGAGCTCGCCCCCGCCTTCGTCTTCCTGGCCTCCCAGGAGGCCAGCTACGTCAACGGCGAGACCCTCGGCGTCACCGGGGGCCAGCCTCTGCCGTAAGTAGCCTGCCAGCCCGCTCCGCCCTTCGGGCTCCGCTCGTCAGCACGCTTCGGCCCGCTCGGCGGGCCTTGCTCTCAGCCTGTCAGCTTCTTGTCGCCGGAAGCCGGGCCGCGCCCCGCGCGGCGGCCCCGAACGATCGGCCGCGTAACGGAGCGGGACGACTAGCTGATAGCTGAAAGCCGCGAAGCGGCGGGCTGAAATGCTATCCTGCTGGCGTAGGCGGCATCGGAGCGTTCCCTTGGGCATCGTGGTCCAGAAATACGGCGGGAGCTCGGTCGCGACGGCCGAGCACATAAGGTCCGTCGCGGGCAGGATCTCTCGCGCCCGCGAGGCCGGCCTCGACCTCGTCGTCGCCGTCTCCGCGATGGGCAAGACCACAGACAGGCTCCTCAGGCTCGCCGGCGAGGTGAGCCGGGACCCCTCGCCGCGCGAGATCGACCAGCTCCTGGCCACGGGAGAAGAACAGTCCGTCGCCCTGCTCGCGATGGCCCTCCACGACCGGGGCGTGCCCGCCGAGTCCCTGACCGGCCCCCAGGCTGGCATGACGGTGACGGGCAGGTACGGCTCGGGCGTCATCTCCGAGATCCGGCCCAAGAGGATCCACGGCCTCCTGGAACAGGGGCGCGTCGTGATCGTCGCCGGATTCCAGGGCATGAACGCCCTGGGCGACGTGATGACCCTAGGGCGCGGCGGCTCGGATACGACGGCCGTGGCGCTCGCGGCGGCGCTGGGAGCCGACCGGTGCGAGATCTTCACGGACGTAACCGGCGTCTTTACCGCGGACCCCCGCATAGTCCCCGAGGCCCGCCGCGTGCCCGTCATCTCCTTCGAGGAGATGGCCGAGATGGCCTGGCGCGGGGCGAAGGTGATGCACCCGCGCGCCGTCGAGCTCGGCGCGCTCTACGGCGTCGAGATACACGTAAGGTCCTCCTTCGAGGACGTCCCCGGCACGATCATCACGGGAGGAGAAGAGTTGGAACGCCTCGAAACGCGCGAGACCCTGGCCGGCATCGTCCACGACCTGGACGTCTCCCGCGTCACCCTCAACGGCATCCGGACCGGACCGGGCACCATGAGCCGGGTCTTCACCCCCCTCGCCGAAAGGGGCATCTCCGTGGACGTCATCGTCGAGAGCGGCGTGAAGGACGGGCTCGCCGACGTGGCGTTCACCGTCACCCGCGGCAACTTCGAAGAGGCCCGAAAACTCGCGGCCGGGGTCGCGGACGCCTTGGGCGGCGTGGTCGAGGGGGAGCGCGACCTCGGCAAGGTCTCCGTGGTCGGTACGGGGATGCTGAACCGTCCGGGCTACGCGGCCAGGATGTTCGCCTCTCTCGGCGAGGCCGGCATTCCTATCAGGATGGTCTCGACCTCGGAGATACAGGTAACGTGCGTGTTGCCCGCGGATAGGGTGGAGGAGGCCGTGAGGGTCTTGCACAGGGATTTCGAGCTGGAGGAGAGAGATGTTTAGCGGAGCATTCACGGCGCTCGTCACGCCGTTTCGGAACGGCGAGGTGGACGTCGAGGCGCTGGAGAACCTCGTCGAGTTCCAGATAGGGCAGGGCATCCACGGCCTCGTCCCCTGCGGCACCACCGGCGAGACCCCCTCCATGAGCGAGGCCGAGGACCGCCTCGTCATAGGGACCGTCGTCAGGGTCGCGAACGGGCGGGTGCCGGTCATAGCTGGCACCGGCTCCAACAGCACGGACATGGCGATCAAGTACACGAAGATGGCAGAAGAGGAGGGCGCGGACGGCTCGCTCCAGGTCTCCCCTTACTACAACAAGCCGACCCAGGAGGGCCTCTACCGCCACTTCGCGGCCATAGCCGAGAGCACGAGCCTGCCGATAGTCCTCTACAACATCCCCGGCCGCACGAGCATCAACATAAGCGCCGAGACCACCGCCCGCCTCGCCGAGATCCCGAACATCGTCGGCACCAAGGAGGCGACCCACTCGATGGACATGGCGAGCGACATCCGGCGTCTCTGCGGCGAGGACTTCGACATCCTCTCCGGCGACGACTCGCTGACGCTCCCGCTCATGTCGCTCGGCGGGCGTGGCGTGATCTCCGTCGCCGCCAACGTCGCCCCCGCGGTCGTCTCGGACATGGTAAACGCGCTCCTGATCGGGGACTTCGAGCGGGGCCGCGAGCTCCACTACGACCTGCTCCCCCTCTGCCGCGCCCTCTTTATCGAGACGAACCCCATCCCGGTAAAGACCGCGGCCTCCATCCTGGGCCTCTGCTCCGACGAGATGCGGCTGCCCATGATCCCGCTAGCCGGCGAGAACCTCGACACCTTGCGCCGCGTGATGGAGGAGACGAACCACCTCCTGCCCACCCCCGAAGAGGTTTGACCCGCGTAACGATAATCGGCGCGGCCGGCCGCATGGGCCGCGAGCTCTGCCGCGCCGCCCTCGAGACGGACGGCATCGAGCTCGCCGGCGGCACCGTCGAGCCCGACGCCCCCGAGCTCGGCGCCGACCTCGGCGAGCTCTGCGGGGCCGGGCGGGCGAGCGTGACCACCACCGAGGCCCCGCCCGAAGACGCCGGGGTCCTCGTCGAGTTCACCACGCCGGAGGCGACCGTCGAGCACCTCTCCCACGGCCTGCCCCACATCATAGGCACCACGGGGCTCTCAGAGGGGCAGCTCTCGGAGGTAGAGAGGGCGGCGCAGAGCGCCCCGATCGTCCTCGCCCCGAACATGAGCGTCGGGGTCAACCTGCTGCGCGAGGTGGTCAGGAATCTCTCCGCCAAGCTGGAAGGCTACGACATAGAGGTCGTCGAGGCCCACCACCGCAACAAGAAGGACGCCCCCTCGGGGACGGCGCTCTTCCTGGCGCGGGCCGCCGCCGAGGGACGCGGGAGGAGCCTGGAGGACGTGGCCGTCCACGGCAGGGAGGGGTTCGCGCCGCGCGAGCCAGGCGAGATCGGCATCCACGCCCTCCGCGGCGGCGCCGTCGTGGGCGAGCACCGCCTCGTCTTCTACTCCGACGGCGAGGAGGTCGAGGTCGTCCACCGCGCCCTCTCCCGCCGCACCTTCGCCGACGGTGCCCTGCGGGCCGCCCGCTTCGCCGCGGGCGCGAAGCCCGGCCTCTACGGCATGACGGACGTGCTGGGCGTCTGAACCGGGTCGTCCCGCTGGCAGGGCGCCGCTCTATCCTTCCGGTCTGGCGGGACCCTTGCCGAGGGCCTCTCTCGTGGCCTCGCGGGCCTGCCTCTCGTAGCCGGCGCCCCCGTACTGCTGCTTCGCCGCGGCGAGGATGATGTCGCGGGCCTCCGTGGGCGAGTCGGTAAGGGAGAGGAGGCCGAGGTCCGCCTCGGAGGCCTTTCCTTCGGAGACTATGGCGGAGCGGACCCAGTCGAGGAGGCCGCCCCAGTACTCCGAGCCGAAGAGGATTATGGGGAAGTCCCGGATCTTGCCGGTCTGGATCAGGGTGAGCGCCTCGAAGAGCTCGTCCATCGTGCCGAAGCCGCCGGGGAAGATGACGAAGGCCTGGGCGTACTTGACGAGCATGGTCTTGCGCACGAAGAAGTAGCGGAAGTCCACCGCGACGTCCACGTAGGGGTTTACGTGCTGCTCGAACGGGAGCTCGATGTTCAGGCCAACGGAGGTAGATCCTCCCTCCCTGGCGCCCCGGTTGCCGGCCTCCATGATCCCGGGCCCCCCGCCGGTGATGATGGTGAACCCGGCCTCGCCGAGCAGCCGCCCCACCTCGACCGCCGTGGCGTAGGCCTCATCGTCGCGGGCCACCCTCGCGGAGCCGAAGATCGTGACCGCAGGACCCAGGCCCGCGAGCTCCTCGAACCCCTCGACGAACTCGCCCATGATCCTCAAGACCCGCCACGTGTCCGTCTCCCGGAAGGCCGCCCTCTCGGCCGGCCCCGAGAGCAGCCGCTCGTCCTGGGTCTTCCTCCGCGCCGACCTTCCCTCGTCCATAACCCTGTTATCTACCCCGCCTCGCGTCCGGGCACACGAAGACGGGGGCGCGAGGTTCGCGCCCCCGTCTCTTATCTGAAGCGGATCGCCGAAAGCAGCTGGCTAGTTTACGAACTCCTCGCAGCCAACGAAGCGGTCCAGGTTCGCGTCGGGGCCCTTCTGGACGGTGTCGTGGCCGTCGCCGCAATCCACGTAGTCGCCGCTCCCGTCGCCCGTGGAAGAGATAAAGTCGTTGCCGGGGCCGGAGTAGAGGTTGTCAGAGCCGGAGCCGCCGTAGACGTGGTCGCTCCCGCCGCCGCCGTAGACGGAGCGGTCCTCCAGGCGGTCGTCGCCCGCGCCTCCGTACATGTGGTCGTCCCCGGGCCCGCCATAGAGACCATCGGAGCCGCCGTCGCCGTAGAGCCTGTCGTCGCCGCTCATGCCGCGCAGGATGTCGCCGCCGCCACCGCCGCGGATGGTATCCGCCCCGTTCGTGCCCCTGAGGGCGTCGCCGGCCGCCGTGCCGCCCAGCGTCGCCGCGAAGGCCGCGCCCGTCGAGAGGACCACCATCGCCGCCACCGCCGCCGCAACCCGAACCATCCGCCCCATGCCTGCCCCTTTCGGTCCCTGCCCCCGGCCTCTCCGGTTGCCGTAATTGGAACTCTAGAGGGGCCGCATTACACGCCGGCCACGGCGGGGCGACGTTCGAGGAACGGTTCGGTGACGTCCGGATAACAAAGCCCGAGCCGGGAACCCAAGAGCTTGCACCGTTGTAGAGAGGTTAGCGGCGGCCTGGGGAACGGACGAAGGGTTGGACGACGTGGCAGAGATGAGACGGGCGGGGTACGGCGCGGCGGGCGCGCTCTTGCTCGGGGTCCTCTTCCTGCAGGGATGCGGCGGGGGAGCCGGGTCGCAGGGGGCGCTGCGGGGGAAGCGGTCGGGGGCGCGGCGGGGCAGGAGTCCGCCGGCGGGGCGGAGACGGCCGGCGCGCAAGAACCCGGACCGATCACCGACGGTGCGTTCGACCGGATGGTCGTCAAGACCGCCGAACTCGACGTCCGGGGTGAGGACGTCAGGGGGAGCGCGGAAGAAGCGCGGCGGGTCGCGGAGAGGTTCGGCGGCGAGGTCCTGTGTTCCAGAATTTACGCGGGATTGGGCCAGGTCACGGCCGAGCTGGTGCTCTCCGTCCCGTCGGGGGAGTTCGAGGCGACGTTGGATGAGTTGCGCGGGCTCGGGGAGCGGGTGACGACCGACACCGTGGAGGGCCAGGACGTGACAGAGAAGTTCGTGGATCTGGAGTCCAGGGAGCGGAACCTGCTCGCCGCCGAGGAGAGCTTGCTCGCGCTCTACGACAGGGCCGAAGGTGTCGAAGACACGCTCACCGTCGAGCGGGAGCTGACGGACGTCCGCGGCCAGATCGAGGAGGTGCAGGGCAGGATCCGGTACCTCGAACGCCGCACCGCAACCTCCGAGATAGTCCTGCACCTCGAGCCCGCGGCGACCGCGCCCACCAGGGAGCCCTGGTCCGCCTCCTCCGTCGCGGCCAGGGCCTCGGATGCCTCCCTCGGTGTCCTCCAGGCGGCGGCCACGGCGTCCATCTCGGCCGTCGTCTTCTGCTGGTGGCTCTTGCCCCCCGCGGCCATCGGGCTCCTGCTGTGGCGGCGGGGCCGTATCGCGGGCCCCTCCGGCTGAGGGGCTGGCCCCGGTGTTCGCGTTAAACTCTCCCGGACCGTTTCAGACGAGAGAGCGAGGAACGCATGACCGAGGCGCCGTCCGTGCCCCTGATCCCGCGCGAAGTCCTTTTCGGCAACCCGAGCCGGGTGAGCCCACGCCTCTCCCCCGACGGCGGAAGCCTGGCCTTTCTGGCCCCCAAGGACGGCGTCCTGAACGTCTGGGTGGGGCCGGTCGGCTCCCCCGTCGACGGCGACGCGTTCGAGCCGGTCACCGACGACCGCAACCGTGGCATCAGGCTCTTCTTCTGGGCGGAAGACAACAGGCACATCGTCTACCTCCAGGACGAGGCCGGGGACGAGAACTGGCGCGTCCACGCGGTCGACCCGGCCACGAAAGAGGATCGGGACCTCACCCCGTTCGAGGGCGTGCAGGCCCAGATCCTGGACAAGAACCGCCGCTTCCCGGACGGCCTCCTCGTCGCCCTCAACCGCGAGAACCCCGAGCTCCACGACGCCTACCGCCTCACCCTCTCCACCGGCGACCTCGACCTCATCGCCAAGAACCCGGGCAACGTCGTCGGCTGGGTCGCGGACAAGGATTTCGAGGTCCGGGCCGCCGTGACGGCCACCCCCGAGGGCGGCTCCGACCTCCTGCTGCGCGAGGGCGAGGGCTGGAAGACCCTGCTCGCCTGGGACAAGGAAGACGCCCTCTCCAGCGGCCCCGTCGGCTTCGCCGAAGAGGAGGGCAAGATGTACCTCCTCGACTCGCGGGGGGCCAATGCCGCCAGGCTCGTGATGCTCGATCTGGCGAGCGGGGAGACCGAGGTACTGGTCGAGGACCCGCGCTACGACGTCTCCGGGGTGGTCGTCCACCCCGAGACCCACGCCGCGCAGGCCGCGGCGGTGCAGCGGGCGCGGACGGAGTGGATCGTGCTAGACGACGCCGTCCGCGAGGACTTCGAGGCCCTGAAGAACCTCGGCCGGGGCGACTTCTCCGTCACCAGCCGCGACCACGCCGACGAGCACTGGCTCGTGGCCGTGAACTCCGACGACGGCGGCGCCTCGTACTACGCCTACGACCGGAGGGCGAAGCGGGGCGAGCACCTCTTCGACGCGAGGCCCGACCTCGCGGACTACGCCCTGGCGAAGATGGAGCCCGTCTCCTTCACTTCCCGCGACGGGCTGGAGGTGGAGGGCTACCTCACGCTGCCGCCGGGTGCGGAGCCGGAGAACCTGCCGATGGTACTCAACGTCCACGGCGGGCCGTGGGCGCGGGACGGCTGGGGGTACGACCCCGAGGCCCAGTGGTTCGCCAACCGGGGCTACGCGTGCCTGCAGGTCAACTTCCGCGGCTCGACCGGCTACGGCAAGGACTTTCTCAACGCCGGCAACCGGGAGTGGGGCGGCCGCATGCACGACGACCTCGTGGACGCCGTCGGGTGGGCCGTCGAAAGGGGCATCGCCGATCCCGATAGGGTCGCGATCTACGGCGGCTCCTACGGCGGGTACGCGGCGCTCGTCGGGGCGACCTTCACGCCCGACCTCTTCCGGTGTGCCGTGGACATCGTCGGCCCCTCCAACATCATCACCCTCATAGAGAGCGTCCCGCCGTACTGGAAGCCGCTCATCGCCACCTTCACCGAGCGCGTCGGCGACCCGGAGACCGAGCCCGACTTCCTCAAGAGCCGCTCGCCGCTGTTCTTCGTGGACAGGATAAAGATCCCGCTGCTCATCGCCCAGGGCGCCAACGACCCCCGCGTCAAGCAGGCCGAATCAGAGCAGATAGTCCAGGCCATGAAGGAGCGCGGCATAGACCACGAGTACCTGCTCTTCGAGGACGAGGGCCACGGCTTCGCCCGCCCCGAGAACCGCCTCAAGTTCTACGCCGCCGCCGAAGAGTTCCTGGCCAGGCACCTGGGCGGAAGGACCGAAGGGTAGAGGCCCTCAGCAAACGCACAGGCCCGTAGGGGCGGATTTGAAACCCGCCCCTACGGGCCTGCTCAAACCGGGCGGGTCGGAAGACGGGAGACCTCCGTCGGAACGTGCGTGGGAACCCTTCAGCCCCCCTCGGGCGCGGCCCCCTCGTCCCCTTCGTGCTCCAGAACCACGGTCTCGACCCAGGCCGCGTCCACGCCCATGCGCCGGGCCACCTCATCGACCCCAAGGCCCGAGCGCCGCAGCCGCTCGGCCTCCTCGGCCAGGCAGACTTCCCCGCTCCTCTCCACGACGACCTCCCCTCGCGCGTCCGGCAAGGCAAAGGGCCGGGACGAAGACGCCCCGGCCCCTCAAAGATTCACCCCTGTATGGTTACTTCAGCAGTTTCTTGGCGGACTTGGCGACCTTCTTCTCTACCGAGCCGCCAGAGGACTTCTTGCCTTTCTTGCTGCCGGTGGCCTTGCCCCCGACGGCCTTCTTGATCCCCTTCTCGATCCCGGACATACGCGCGGTCACGCTCCCTTCAAAGAGCTTTTGTTACCCACGTTTTACCCCGTGGGTCGCCGCCCCAAACGAGGATCAGCCCGCCGCGGGCAGCTCCAGGCGGGTGCCGGGGTAGATCTCGGCGTCCGGAAGGTCGTTGGCGTCCCTGATGACCTCGATGATGACGCGCGGGTCCTCGGACGGCGGGTAGTGCTCGGTTGCGACGGACCAGAGGGTGTCCCCGGGCTCCACGGTGTAGAGCACGGTGGGCGACTCGGCCCCGGCCCCGCCGCCGGCGTAGAGGCCGAAGCCGAGCACGGCCGCGACGAACAGGGCCCCGATCCTTCTCCTGCGATATACGCGTTCGTTTTTCACCCACGAAAGATACGGGAGGACGGTCGGTTTCCCAAGGGGTTTTTCCGCCCGTCGTCCGGCTGGTCCTCGTGCCGGCGGGCCTTTAGAATCTCTCCCATCATGCGCTTCACGAAGATGCACGGGGCCGGCAACGATTTTTTGATCTTCGACCCCGGCGAGGTCGAGGGGGCGGACCTGGCCGCGCTCGCCCGCCGCTCCTGCGACCGCCACTTCGGGGTCGGGGCCGACGGCATCCTCGTGCCGGCCCCCTCCCCCCAGGCAGACCTGGAGATGGTCTACCTGAACTCCGACGGCACCCCCTCCGAGATGTGCGGCAACGGCCTGCGCTGCCTGGCCCGCTACGCGAGGGACTACGAGCTCGTCGAGCGCGGCGCCATGACCGTCGCCACCGGCGCCGGCGTAAAGAAGGTGGTCCTCTCCCCCGACGGCTCCTCGCGGGTCGACATGGGCCCGCCCGAACTCGGCTCGGAGGTCGAGGCCGGCGGCTTCGGCCTGCTCCGCGTCTCCATGGGCAACCCCCACGCCGTCGCGTTCCTGGAAGGGGAAAGGCTCGAGGCCCTGGACCTCCGCGCCGTCGGCCCGCCGATAGAGAACGGCCCGCTCTTTCCGCACAGGACGAACGTCGAGTTCGTCCACGTCCGGAACGATCACGAGGTGCGAATGAGGATCTGGGAGCGCGGCGCCGGCGAGACCCTCGCCTCAGGCTCAGGCTCCTGCGCCGCGGCGGTCGCCGCGCTCCACAAGAACCTCGTTCGGAGTCCCGTAACCGTCCACCTCGACGGCGGCACCGTCCGCATAGACTGGGCCGGCGAAGGGGAGCCCGTCTACATGACAGGCCCCGCCGAGTACGTCTGCGAAGGGGAGCTGTTGGGATAGCTGTCAGCGTTCAGCGGTCAGCTCTCGGCTGGAGCCCGCCATCCGGAACGGCCACCCACGCGAACACCCAAGGAGAGGCACCCTTGCGCTGGGGAGTCCGTCCGCAACGAACAGAAGCTGAAAGCTGAGAGCGAGGCCTGCGGAGCAGGTCCGAAGCGTGCTGACTAGCTGACGGCTACTTCAGCTTTACGAGGCCGTAGCGGGCGGCGAAGATCAGGGCCTGCAGCCGCGAGTGGACGCCGAGCTTGTTCAGGATGTTCATCATGTGGGTGCGTTCGGTGTCGACGCTCATGTGGAGGCGGGCCGCTATCTCCTTGTTCGAGAGGCCCTCGGCGAGGGTCTGGAGCACCTCCCTCTCGCGGGGCGTGATCTGGCCTATGCTCGCCTGGGCCTCGCGCTCCTCTTCGCGGGCCTGGCCGGCGAGGCGCAGCAGCTCGACGATCTCTTGCTGGGAGAGGAGGGTCTCGCCCGCCCCGAGGCGCCTGGTGGCGTCGAGGATCTCGTCCACGTCGGCGGACTTGTGGACGACGCCGGCCGCCCCCGCCTCGACCGCGCGGGCGTGCTCGGTCTTGTCCACGCTGGCGGTCAGGATCAGGGCCGCGAAGTCCCGGTTGGCCTCGCGCAGCTCCCGGATCAACTCGATGCCCTCCCCGTCGGGGAGCGTGAGGTCTATGACACCCAGGTCGGCGCCGGCGCCGACCGCCGTCCGCCGGGCCTCGGCGAGGGAGCCGGCCTGGGCGACCACCTCGAAGTCCGGCTCCCCGTCAAAGATGTACGCGAGGGTCTGTCGGAAAGAGGCGTGGTCCTCGACGAGCAAGATCCGCTGCATCCTGTTCCTTTCGCAAACCTGCCTGCTGATCCCCCTGGATGGTAGGAATATACCAGCATCGACGGCGCGGGGCGCCGCCCGGTCAGGCGCCCGCGCGTTCAACGTCCCCGGAGAGGACCGCGAGCGAGACCCGCAGCGAGACCCGCGTCCCGGAGCCAACGGCTCCCTCCACCTCTATCTCCCCGCCGAGCGAGGCGGCCCGCTCCCGCATCCCCGTGATCCCCATCCCGGCGGCGGTGCCGGGGTCGAGACCCCGGCCGTCGTCCTCGACCTCGACCCGCGCCCCGCCCTCCTCCGCCGTGAGCCGCACCCAGGCGTGGCGCGCGCCGGAGTGCCGCCTGACGTTGACGAGGGCCTCCTGCACCACGCGGGCGACCTCTATCGCCCGCGGTCCGCGCAGGTCGGTCGGGAAACCGTCTTCGATCGAGAGCTCGAAGGCGCACCCGGGCGAGAGCTGGCGGTTCAGCTCCACGATGGACTCGAGCGAGCGGGCGAGGGTCTGCCCCTCGGCCCCCCCCAGGCGCAGGTCGTAGATGGCGTCCCTGATGCCGGCCACCGAGCGCCTCAGGGCCTGCACCTGGCGCGCCGTCTCGGCCTCGCGGGCGTCGCTTTCGGGCATCCTGGAGACCACCTGAAGGGACTGAAGGGCGTAGGAGAGGTCCTGCAGGACGACGTCGTGGAGCTCGCGGGCGATGCGGCGGCGCTCGGCCTCCCGGATCTCGCCCAGGGCCTCCTCGGCCCGCTTCTGCTCGGTGATGTCCTTGACGAAGCCCTCGAAGGCCACCACGGCCCCCGACGCGTCGCGGACGGCGCGGGCGTCGAGGGAGGTCCAGGCCGTCTTCCCGTCCCCGCGTCGGACCCGCATCTCGAAGTCCTGCACGAGCCCGTCGCGCCTGGCCAGGTTGATAAAGTCCTCCCGGCGGCCGGGGTCGGCGTAGATCTGGTCGGCTATGTTGGAGACCTTCTCCAGCAGATCCTCCGGGGAGTCGTAGCCGTACATGCGCGCCAGCGCCGGGTTAGCCGTCAGGAACTCGCCGTCCGCGGTGGTCTGGAAGATGCCCTCGACGGCGTTCTCGAAGATCGAGCGGTAGTTCGCCTCGGCGCGGCGGCGCTCCTCCTCGGCGTTTACCCGCTCCGTGATGTCCTCGTGGATGAGCACGACTTCCTGGATGCTCCCGTCCGCGACCTTGACGGGGTAGATAAAGGCCCGCACCCAGCGGTGGGTGACCTCGCTCGCGCCCGGTATGGAGACCCCGGGCTCGTACTGGATCGGCGGGATCGCGGTCGGCTCCCCGGCGAACCCGCTCTCGATGTAGGGCATCAGGCCCTTCTCTTTGAGCTGGGGGTCCCGCAGCACGTTGTACCCTGGGATCTTGTCGAGCGTGACGCCCCAAAGCTCCTCCCACGCGCGGTTGACCCGCAGCGTCCGGCCGTCGGGGGAGAAGATCTGGATGCTCAAGGGCGACTGCTCGATCATCAACCGGAAGCGCGTCTCCGAATCGCGCAGGGCCGCCTCCGCCTCGCGGCGGCTCCTGCGGACCTCGGCCTCCCTGAGCTCCCGCTCTATGGCCGAGTTCAGGCGGGCGAGGTTGTCCTTCATGATGTAGTCGTGGGCGCCGGCCTTCATCGCCGAGACGGCGGCGTCCTCGCCGATCCTCCCGCTCACGATGATGAACGGCAGGTCCATGAAGCCCTTGGCCCGCAGCAGGTCGAGCGCCGCGAGGGAGTTGAAGGTTGGCATGTTGTGGTCGGAGATGACGAGGTCCCACGCCTGGTCCTCGAGGGCGGCCTCCATCCCCGCGGCAGTGTCGACCCGCCTGAAGGACGGCTCGTAGCCGCCGCGTCTGAGCTGCCTGAGGAGCAGCAGGGCGTCGTCCTCCGAGTCCTCCACGAGCAGCACCCGGAGCGGGGCGCCCATTTCAGGCACCCGCCCCGGGGAGCGGCCTGGGCGAGATGAGCAGCGTCGTTTCCATCGAAAACGTCTGCCCATTCTATTGACGGCGCCGATTCGGATCAAATCGTGGGCTAGAAAAAGATCACCCATTTGGGGGATGCGGGACCGCCCCCGCGCGTACGATACTCCCCATCAAGCGGTCGGATGCCCTTATCCCCCTCCTAGGGACCGACCCTATATTAAAGCCGGGCCGACGCCCGTTTCCCCCCTCCTCTGTCGGCCCGCTTCCTCTCTACCAGGCCGGGGCGATCCGGGCGGCCAATATCATCCTTTTGCGGGATGCGGTGCGAGATCCGGGGGAATATATTGTGCCGGCCGGACAGGACACGGAGAGATCGAGGAGAGATGGCGCATCGCGGCCGGGGCGAAGTGGGTTGAAAGAGCGGGCGATCCTGCTCGTCGAGGACAACCCCGACGACGAGTTCCTGATGCTGCGGGCGCTGGCGAAGAACGGCATGGCCGACGAGGTGGTCGTGGCCCGCGACGGGGTCGAGGCTCTGGACTTCCTGTTCTCGCCGGGACGCGCCGGGCAACCCGAAGACGCGATGCCGCGCCTGATCCTGCTCGACCTCAAGCTGCCGCGCCTCAACGGCTTCGAGGTGCTCGAGCGCGTGCGCGCCGACGAGCGCACGCGCCTGTTACCCGTGGTGATCCTGACCTCCTCCAGGGAGCGCCGGGACGTGCTCGAAGGCTACAGCCTGGGCGCCAACTCCTACGTCCGCAAACCCGTCGACTTCGAGCAGTTCCTCGAGGTCGTCGGGCAACTGAAGCGCTACTGGCTGGGCCTGAACGAGTACCCGCTCGGGTACGCTCAATAGTACCGGAACGACGGCGAGCGTCGCTCGCTCGCATCTACCTAGAATGGGTACGTAACCCTATCCGCTCCTGGATCGGTAGAGTTGTCCCGTGCCTGGACAATTTGTCATAGATCACACTGTACTTTTTGTCATAGACGGTTTAAGATAGTGTCCTCGTCAGCGGGTATGAGAAGGTGAATTTCAGTTTGGGGCGTTCCCCTCTCGCGCTGGGGGCCTAGATAAATGGCCGCCTGGCATATACTCCAGGCTGATCCGGGCGTTACTGTAGGTAGCTACACGTCAGATGCGGTCGAAGCTCTCAACTACGCGGTTGACAAAGGCGTCAAGATAAGCAACAACTCATACGGAATCCGGTTGTAGACTATGCGTATGCCAAAGAGAATAGAGTTGTCGCCT
>JAUJMB010000120.1 GCA_030447045.1 Rubrobacteraceae bacterium
TCTCGTCCATAAAGATGATGCACGGCGAGTTCTGCTTGGCCTGCTCGAAGAGGTCCCTCACCCTGGAAGCACCCACACCGACGAACATCTCGACAAAGTCCGAGCCGGAGATGCTGAAGAACGGCACCCCGGCCTCCCCGGCCACGGCCCGCGCGAGCAGCGTCTTGCCGGTGCCCGGAGGCCCCACGAGCAGCGCGCCCTTGGGGATCCTGGCGCCGAGCTTCTGGAACTTCTGCGGGCTCTCGAGGAACTCCTTTATCTCGGTGAGCTCCTGGACGGCCTCCTCGGCGCCCGCCACGTCGGAGAACGTCACCTTGGGCGAGTCCTTGGTCATCTTGCGGGCCCGGCTCTTGCCGAAGCTCATCACCCGGTTGCCGCCGCCCTGCATGGAGCTCATGAACAGGACGAAGAAGAGCACGATGAGCAGGATGGGCGCGAGCGTGCCGAGCAGCGTCAGCCAGAAGCCCGTGTTCTGCGGGTCGACGTCGTAGGCGATGTTCTCCTCGTCTAGCTGGCTCGCCACGTCGGTGAGCTGCGTGTAGGAGTGCTCGAAGTTTACGGGCTGGCCGCCGCCCTCGGGCCTCACGAGGCCCCTGACCGTCTGGTCCTCGTCGAAGACCGTGAGCCTGTCCTCGCTGGTCTCGTCGACGTTTGTGACGAGGCGCCCGTCCTGCACGGCCTGCTGCCACTCCTGGGAGTCGAGCTCCCGCACGTCCGGGTTGCCCCGGCTCAACATGTTCACGAGAACGACGGCCAGCACTATGAGGATAACGAAATAGAGAAGCCCGCCGCTTCTAAGGATTCTGCCCAAAACCTGTTTACCTTCCCTGAATGCCTCTAGGACAGGCGGATTATACTACCTGCCGGCCAACGGGGACCCGGTGCGTTCACAGAGGCTTCGGGTTTCAGGCATCAAGTATCAACTCTTGCGACTTCTCCGGGTTTCGATCGCTTCTCGGTGCGGCCCGACGGGCTTTGTTCGCGCGCAGACGCTCCTCCGCCAACCCCTGAAGGCTGCAACCCGATGCCTGAAGCCTCTACGAGGCGAAGACTTCCTCCTTGAGGACGCAGATATCCGGGAGGTTGCGGTAGGCGCCGGCGAAGTCCAGGCCGTAGCCGACGACGAACTCGTCGGGGACCTCGAAGCCCAGGTACTTGACGTTTAGCTCGACCTTGCGGCGGGAGGGCTTGGTGAGGAGGGCGCAGATCTCCAAAGAGGCCGGCTTCCTGGCGCGCAGGGAGCGGAGGAGGTAGGAGAGGGTGAGGCCCGTGTCCACGATGTCCTCGACGATCAGGACGTGGCGCCCCGTCACGTCCTCTTCGAGGTCCTTCAGGATGCGCACGACGCCGCTCGAGGATGTGCCGGTGCCGTAGGAGCTGATGTCCATGAAGTCGAGCTCGCACGGGAGGTCTATGCTGCGCATGAGGTCGCTCATCACCACGACGGCGCCGCGGAGGATGCCCACGAGGAGGAGCCTCTCGCCCTTGTAGTCCTCGGTGATGAGGGCGCCAAGTTCGCGCACCTTCTCCTGGACCTCTGAGGAGGGGATCAGGACCTCCTTCACGTCCGGCATCATGCTTGACATGTTCATGGCCTCTCCGCCACCTCCACTTTGAGTACCCGCCCCTCGACTCCCCTGGCCTTGAAGTCCTCGCCGATCTCGCCGAAGGGGATCCAGGCCACCTCCCCCGTCCGGCCCACCACCACCGGCGTCCGGCGCCTGAGGTCGGCGGGCACCTTCCTGTCCATCATCGCCCGGAGCACCTTCTTCCTTCCGCCGAGGCCCAACGGCCGGATCATATCCCCCTCCCGCGCCGCCCGCACGCGGTAAGGCCCGCCGCGCAAATCCAGGTACGCCACCCCAGGCCGCCCCGCGTCCCGCCCGTCGTACCGCCCGACCTCCTCCACCCGCAGCACCCACCCCCCGAACTCGACCTCCCCCTCGCGCAACGGCGTCTCGCCAGGGGGGACCTCCCCCGGGACGTAGAAGGCGATCTCATCGCCGCCCCGACCGACGGCGACGGCCCCGCCCGGGAGGTCCAGAGATCTCGTCCCCGGCCCGTTCTCGGCCAGCGCGAGCACCGCCCTCACGTGCTTCGACTCGGGCGGCGGCGCCCCTGGCAGCACCCTCGCGTAGGCCCGGCGCACGGCGTGACGCCTGAGGGCGGGCGGGAGCGCGTGCAGCGCCCCGCGGGTCAGGACCACCTCGTCGCCCCGCACCTCGAGCGCCAGGTCGGCCAGTCCCTCGAGGGCCTCCAGGTCTTCGCGGGCCAGGGACGCGGCGCGCGCCAGGTTGGCCGCCGCCCCCGGGTAGAGCTCCTCCAGTACCGGCATGACCTCCAGCCTTACGCGGTTGCGGGCGTACTTTCCGGTGAGGTTCGTAGGATCCGTGCGGTAGGGCTGATCCAGCCACGAGAGGTAGGCCAGGACCTCCCGGCGCGTGCGGTCTATGAGGGGGCGGACCAGGCCTTCGCGGGCCGGGGGGATGGAGGCGAGGCCGCGCAGCCCCGCGCCGCGGGAGAGGTTGAGGATCGCGGTCTCCGCCACGTCGTCGGCCGTGTGCCCGGTCGCGACGACCCCCAGGCCGAGCCGCCCGGCGGCCTCCCGCGCGAGCCTATACCTCGCCTCGCGCGCCCGCTCCTGCAGGTTGGCCGCGCCCTCGAGGCCCAGTATCTCCACCTCGCACCCGACGCCGAACCCCTCGCAGAGCGTCGACACGAAGTCCGCGTCGGCCCTGGACTCCTCCCCGCGCAGGCCGTGGTCTACATGGAGGACCCGCGGGTCCCCGCCGAGGTCCAGGATCGCGCGCAGCAGGGCCACGGAGTCGGGGCCGCCGGAGACGAGGACCAGCGGGCGCGAGAGGTCCATCCCGTGCCGGTCCGCCGTCCGCCGCACGCCCTCCACGAAGTTGTGATGCGCCATGCGGCTAGTTTAGCCTTCAGCGGTCAGCTTTCAGCCGCCAGCGATCCGTTTCGAGGCGATGACCTGCTTCTGCGTCCACGCGTAAGCGCCGCCGGGACGAGGATCTCCACCCGGCGGCGCTATGGGTACTAGAGGCTGACAGCCAAGGGCTGACAGCGCGGTTCGCTCCGCGGACCGCTAGGCCTGCTGCTCCTGGCGCCTGGCCATCTCCTCGGTCTGCTCCTGCTGTCCGAGCATCGGGCGCTCCTCGGGCATCTGCACGTCGTTGACGGTGATGTTTACCTCCGTCACGTGCAGGCCGACGAGCGACTCGACCTTGTTGATGACGTTGCGGCGGGCGGCCTCGGTGAGCTGGGGGATCGACTGCCCGTACTCGATGGCCATCGTCAGGTCTATGGCCGCCTCCTGGGTGCCTACCTCGACGCTCACGCCCTTGGAGAAGTTGCCGCCACTGGAGTTGCCCGTCACGCTGCCGGTGACGCTCTGCAGGAAGCCCCCGACGGCCGCGCTCGCGCCGCCGCCCATCTGAACCTTCTCGACCTCCTGCGCGGCGATGCCGGCGATCTGGCTGACCACCGCGTCCCCTATCTTGGTGACGCCCTTGTCGCTCTGCAACGGGCTCGAGTTCGCGTCCTGCCCACCCTGCTCGGTCATGCGTCGTCCTTTCCCTTTTTCTCCAAAACTGCCTTCAGACACTCCCCGTCGTGCCTACCCCGACCCGTCCCTTCTTAAACTCCGGAATACCGCGGAGATCGCGATAGATCCGGCCGTAACGCCCCGGCGGCGGGCGCCCGCCGGCCACGTGGCGCCGGGCGGGCCGTCCGGGTAGAGTGGCCCCCGGAGGGGACGGGAGCCGTCCGCGAGACACCCCAGGGAGGCGCCATGGCACAGGAACGTCTGCTCGAAGGCGTATCTTCGAGGACCGTCGATACGGGGAGGCTGCGCACCCACCTCCTCGAGAGCGGCCCCGAGGACGGCGCGCCGGTCCTCTTCGTCCACGGCAACGCCTCGAGCGGGCGTTTCTTCGAGGAGACGCTGGCGGCGCTGCCCGGCCACCGGGGCCTCGCCCCGGACCTCCGCGGCTTCGGCGACTCGGAGACGAGGCCGCTCGACGCAACCAGGGGCGTTGCGGACTTCTCGGACGACCTGCGCGCGCTCGTCGAGGCCCTCGGCCTCGCCGGGCGCTCCGTCCACCTGGTCGGCTGGTCGGCCGGCGGGCCTGTGGCGATGCGGTACGCCACGGACCATCCGGGGGAGGTGGCCTCGCTGTGCCTCGTCAACCCCATGAGCCCCTACGGCTTCGGCGGCACGAAGGACGAGTCGGGGACGCCCTGCTGGCCTGACTTCGCCGGCTCGGGCGGCGGCACGGCGAACCCCGAGTTCGTCGGCCGCCTCGCGGCCAAAGACCGGACCGCAGAAGACCCCAACTCCCCCAGGAACGTCATGAACAACTTCTACTTCGCCCCGCCCTTCAAGGCCACCCCGGAGCGCGAGGAGGTCCTCCTCTCCTCCGTGCTCTCGACGCAGACCGGCGACGACTACTACCCCGGCGACATGACCACCTCGAAGAACTGGCCCGGCGTAACGCCGGGCACGAGGGGCATGAACAACGCCATCTCCCCGAAGTACTGCGACGTCTCCGCCTTCGCCCGCCTAGACCCGAAGCCGCCCGTGCTCTGGGTCCGGGGATCGGCCGATACGATAGTCTCCGACGCCTCCCTCCTGGATTTCGGCACCCTGGGCGGGATGGGATACGTGCCAGGCTGGCCGGGCGAGGAGACCTTCCCGTCGCAGCCCATGGTCTCGCAGACGAGGGCCGTGCTCGAAGACTACGCCGGCGCCGGCGGCTCCTACCGCGAGGAGGTGCTAGAGGGTTGCGGCCACACCCCGCACGTCGAGAGGCCCGAGGAGTTCCGCGGGCTCCTCTTCGGCTCTATCGGGGGCCCGCGCTGATCCGGAGAGCGCCCCTGGTCGGGACCGGGATCTACCGCGCATCGCCCGCCCCCGTGGCCTCCGTTGTCGGTGTCCCGCCGCCTGCCACGCTTCTATCGCGTCTATTGGGTAGATCGGCACCAGGGCGTTCGGGAGCATGCCGTCCCTGATCCAGACCGCGAGCGCCGCCCCCACCGCCACCATCCCCCACCCCGGCAGCGCAGCGCGTGCCGCCCTTCGACCCTCACAACGGACGCATCATGGCGCGGCAAGAAGGCGGTTCAGGTCCATCGCGGAGCCGTCCACAGAACAGAGAAAAAGAACAAGCCCCGGCGTCTGCCGGGGCGAGTAGTAGCGGGGGTAGGATTTGAACCTACGACCTTCGGGTTATGAGCCCGACGAG